>NZ_LOVS01000203.1:0-16952 GCF_001523835.1 Burkholderia sp. ABCPW 14
ATAGCCGGTCCAGCCGCCCAGTGCCTGAAGTGCCTTGCGATCGTGCAATTCTTCCTCCTGACCTCTATAGAATCAGGCGTCAGGTTACGCAATCTCCATCAAACCCTCCACGGTTTACTGCGATGAACCTTTTTTTTGCGATCTCAAGCTCCATCTGCAGACGCTTGTTCTCCGCTCGCAGACGAGACAGTTCCATCTGCTCAGGCGTGGCCGGCTTCGCTCCGGCACCGTTGACTTTGCCCGACGCCTCGGCCTTCACCCAGTTGCGAAGCGTCTGCTCAGAAATGCCCGGCTCCAGGGCTACTACGGCCACTCCCTGGCCATCCTTGACACGCTGTATGGCGGCCAGCTTGAACTCCTCCGTGTACACCTGTTTCGGTACCTTGAACATGCCTCTTTTCCTTCCTTTCCGGCGAGTTTATACACGACCTCTTGGAAGGCGAAATTTCAGGGGAAGTTCATTAACCATCCGTCTTTGTGTACGTGCGCTGCCAAAATCGCGACTCGCGCGCGCTGGTGAATTCACGCTCCTGCGCGGCTCAAACACTCGCAGTTTCCATTATGCCGCTCGATACTCACCGCGATGGCACTAGCGGTGCTGGGATGCGAAGCAGCGCGGCAGATATGCAACAATTGCGATGCTGACGTCGTCGTCATGACGACGGACGGCAGGATATTTCATAATGTGATACCGAGAGAAGATAACCAATATGACAGTGGCCGACAGACTGGAGTATCGTCCGATGAGGGAGTGCGATATCGGAGCGTTCTATGACGTTCGATTCTCCGTGAAAGAAAATCGGATTCATCCACATCAGATCCACCTGCTTGATCGAGATCTACTGATTGAACAAATCCGACAGGGCGGCGGCTGGATCTGCGAATACCGCGGCGAGACGGCTGGCGTTTGCCTTCCTGTTATTACCGGCGCGCCATTTATTTGTGCGCTGTTCGTGAGACCGTCCTTTCATGGGAATGGCGTTGGACGTGAACTGCTCGAGCGCGCAGTGAAATGGTTGAAAGACAAAGGCGCCGAGCAAGTCACATTGGTCACCGACCCTGGCTCGCGGGCAGATGGTTTCTATCAACGGCTCGGTTGGGCACGCAGTGGACTGGACGAGTATGGGTGCCAGGTCGTATTCACGAAATCGTTAAATCACTGAACTAGTGTAAGGATTCGGATGAAGCCGGTAGCCAACGTGTTCTGTCGCACCGCCGCGCAGCGCCCCGCGTCTCTTCACACTATTATCATCGCGCTCAACGTGATGAAGGAAATGGGTGTGCCAGCCGAAGCGCTTTTGCGAGGCACCGGCATTTCGCCGGCGGAGGTGGAGCAAGCTAATGCAATGGTGACGCATGCTCAGGAAATGGTACTGTTTGCAAATGCGCTTGAAGCGACGGGAAACTCGGCTATCGGGCTTCATATTGGGAGCGAAATCCCGGTGACCGCATATGGCCTCCGAGGGCATGCGATGTTGGTCAGCCCGACACTGGGTGACGCAATGCGGCTTGCGTATGAACATCCGCTCCTTGCAATCAGCTATTTTCAGATAACGCTAGATGTGGATGATGATATAGCACGCGTTACAGTTGGCGGATACACATACCGAGCGGATCTTCTTATCTTGAACACGGATATGTGTCTCGCTGCAGTTAGACGAGAAATGATTGATCTTCTAGGGAGAGTTCCAGAATTCAGACGACTTGGGCTCGCCTTTCCACCCCCCCTCTCACGCCATTGTTTACTCTGACATATTCAAATGCGAAGTAATATTTGAGACCGAAGAGAATTTCGTGGAATTTGACGCCAATTTGTTAAACAAAAAATTGCCACTCGCACATCCTATCGAATTTGAAATCGCCAGAAGAGCGTGCATCAAGCGTGAATTTGAGTTGTCGCATTGGGTGCCGGCTGATCTTGTGGGGCGATTACTCGGAATTATGTACGACAATCCGATGTGCCAAGATGTTGTCAAGTTTACTGAAAAGCTAGGGATGTCGCCGCGTAGTTTGCAGCGTAAATTAAAGTACATGGGTACATCCTTCAGCGCGTTGCTTGATCTAGTTCGACGCGATGTCGCGTCGCGATATCTCTCTGAAAATCAGTTATCGTCCAAGGAGATAGCTGCGAAATTGGGATACAAAAATGCATCGGCGTTCAGCCGAGCAATGAAGCGGTGGTCGAAAGTCGCAGTCGACTGATGACGTTCATAGCAGCAGTCTACCGGAGTCCGATCATGGTGCCCCGGCATCGTTCGGCGCCGCAGTGACAGGCATATTCTCGACGAGCTTGTTCTGAAACCGGTCCGATGACTTCTAGCCCATAGTCGCTGAAGCGTTCCTCGCCGGGGACGACGTCCCGAGTGACCTCAATGAAGATGCGACTCTTCGAATCGACGGCTTGGCAGTTAGGTTCACATGCGTGATTGAGCCATCGTGCGCTGTTGCCTCCCCGACCGCCATCGATGACCTGCCCGCTCGAAAGACCAAAGTAGAACGTGTGCCCCGCCTGTCCGTTCTGTCGATGAGCCTGCGTGGCTTTTCGTCACGCGATAATCTCGCCTTTGTACTCGAGCAGCAATTCGCCAGCCTTTAGCGGCCGCAGCGCAAAGACTCCATTGCCATGGACGCTCGACTTGCGCACGACGAAGCGCTTCATATCGTTTTTCTGTTCCTTCCGTTTCTTGGGCGATGAACCGGAGGGGTGCTGGTCCGTCAACATCCACTTGCTGACGTCTTCCACCGAAACGATCGTGACGCCTGTCATGAACGGCGGGACGAGCCGCATCGCCGACAGACGGCCTTGCAGGCTCGTTGTACGGGTTGCGCGGTCTTACGTTGCCCATGAGATGCTTCCTTGCAGAGACTCGGTCATCTGATTTCGACATGGGCTCAGATCCGAGCGTGCCGAGCCAACAGTCAGATCTGACCGCGCGTGCGAAGCCGATCGAGGTTCTCGAACAGCGCTAATCCGCGCCAATACGGGATGATCCAGTTTGCGTATCTCGGGTCTTGTACTCCGCGATGACGCTGAGCGACCTCAGCAGCCACAGTGACAATGTGGCCGGTGCCAACACCTTGCAATGTAAAATTGTCTTCCGAGAACTGCCCCAGAACAAGGTAGCCTTCGTCGTCCATCTCAAACCTCATGATTTCGCTTGTGCTGTAGGGAAGGAACTGCCTCCATGGGCACCAAACAGTATTCGTGTCCGGCGAGTTTGCGCTATTTTATCCATTCATATCCGAATCTCGAACAGCAATTCCAGCGAGTTTTAATCTGGGCACGCGGAAAAGATACCTGCGCGCATCCGAGTCTTGTACCATTGCATGCGATGTCGCTCTTTTGTCAGAAAAAGTGAAGCAGATAACCCTTCAAAAGCGACAAGCGCAATTGCGCGAGACCAACGTTCAACTTGCTGAGGCGAAACACAGCGAGAAACAAGCTGCGCTCGCCACGTTCAGAGAGCAAGTGGAACTCTATGAGATTACCGAAGAGGAACTGCTTCGGGCGTTAGGTTTCAGGAAAGTGCGACGCGCGGCGCAAGCGAAGTACCACGATCCGTCGTCTGGTAAGAACTGGACGGGGCGCGGCCCACGGCCGAAATGGCTGAAGGGAAAGCAGTTGGAGGATTACCTCGTTGATCGCACAACGAAAACTTGGTGGCCAGGCGAGTAGGGGGCCCTCAAGAAACGGATTTTCACGTACGTCAAGACTTCGCGGCGCCCGGCTTGACATGCAGCATTGGCCGGAACTGCCCTTGACGACGCGTTTGTTGGAAAGCAAAACGCAATCTCACCCAACACTACGATGTGATTCCAGCCAATGGGCGCCACGTGCGGCAGCGGGCTTTCGTCGATGTCTTCATGCTGGTGTAGAGTTGCGATCGTGCGCTCCGGGTGGACCGTGTTCCAGAGCTTGATAGCGGGGCCACCAGACAAAGCACATCATCGAATTCCCGCTCGACCAGTTTCTCGTTGACGGAGCCACGAATCAAGATGACCAAGACCGGCCAGTCGGTTGATTTACCTGGCACATACAGATTCTTGTCGGCAAAATCGGCGATTCGCGGTGCGTATGCATACCCGACGAACGGACACAACCCGATCACGTGTTCGATGAAACCAGCCGTGTCGCTATAGTGCTCCTCGATCAGCAGATTCGACTCATGGTGAAGCAGCCCGTCGAGCACATGCGTGGCTTCGTGCACTGGTGAGTTGATGACTTTCGTGTAGGACAGAGCATACTGGTCAAAAACGTGTGTATAGAACAGGACACCAAACTCGCCGCCATACATTGCGTTTCTGTAGCCGGCCGTTCGCCCGTGACCGTCGGCCTGATAGCGCTGCCCGTCCGATGACGAGGTCGTGCCTTCGCCCAGTAGGAGGCACAGGGTAGCTTGTGCTGATAGTTGACCAACTCGACCAGGCCCTTCCGATAGGTATCGTCGTGAACGTGCCAGACCACCAGCCATGAAAGCCTCGCGAGATTCGTGCCCGGACAGGCATCTGCCATCTTCTCGAGACCGAGGTTGAAAGCTCCGGCGAGAATGGAAGTCAACAACAGTGTCCGGTGCGATGTTTCTGCATCGCATCTTCAGATGCGTGAAAACCTGTCCACTGATCGACTTCAAGCAGGAGGTCCGTGATTTTCACGCGTGGCGGCAAATCGCACGCAGGCTGCCTGAGCGCCTTGCCAGCCGGCGGTGTCGCATCATCCAGCGGTGTAATCCGGAGACCCTTGTCGTCCAACTCGACGTCGGGCAACTCGCCCGCTTCGGCCAGCCGGTTGGACGGCGGCGACGTACTCGCGGGCGGCGGCGCGGCCGCCGGCCCCGGCTTCTTCGTGAAGTCGACCGTGATCGCGAACGTCGACCACCGGCTACTCGGGATCGGCCGCGACGAGGTGTTCGGACTCTTGCTCGTCGCGATGCCATACAACGAACTCGACGAGGCGATCACCGCCGCGAACGATTCGGAGTACAGACTCGGCGCGAGCGTCTGGACTGACCGGCTCGCCAGCGCGTTGCAGGTGGTCGATCGCGTGAAGGCCGGCACCGTTTGGGTGAATGCGCACAACATGGTCAATCCGGCGCTGCCGTTCGGCGGCTTCTAGGCGTCGGGAATCGGCCGCGAACACGACCGCGCAATCATCGATGCATACACCAAAATAAGGCCGGTCTGATTTGCGTATTGACGTCGACCCGGCAAGGCGACAGCGGGCGACGATCGCGTCGCCCCGTCGCGTGTCGTTGTCGATGGCGGCCGCATCATCGCGCGGCTCGCCCCGTCGCCATCGCACGCTCGCTCCTGTCGTGCCGCGCTACCGCGGGTTCTTGCCGCTGTCGTTCGGAATCCCGTCGACCGGACACTCCGCCGTACCCGGCATCGATCGCGTGATCGCCTCGGCCGCCGCCCTCGCCTTGCCTGGATCGTTGACCCAGTCCCGATAGAACTCGAACGGACAGTCCGCGACGCCGTGAATGCTGTCGCCCGAATTGATCGTGCCGGTATAGCCACGATGCATCAGCTTGTACAGATGGTTCTGCGACTGCATGTTGCGTCGCGCATCACGGATCAGAGGCAGCGACAGTTCGGCATACTGAATACCCATCTCCTCCTCGCCGCATTCGCCGAGCGTGCGGCCGTCGAAGCCGATGATCGCCGAGTGCCCGAAGTACGAATACACGCCGTCGAAGCCCGCCGCGTTCGCGACCGCGACATACGTGTTGTTCATCCACGCCATCACCTTCGACACCAGTACCTGCTGCTCCTTCGCCGGGTACATATAACCCTGGCAGCGAACGATCAGCTCGGCACCGCGCATCACGCAGTCACGCCAGATCTCCGGATAGTTGCCGTCGTCGCAGATGATCAGGCTGATCTTCAGCCCCTTCGGGCCGTCGGTCACGTACGTGCGGTCGCCCGGATACCAGCCCTCGATCGGCGTCCACGGCATGATCTTCCGGTACTTCTGCACGATCTCGCCGTGGTTGTCGATCAGGATCAGTGTGTTGTACGGCGCCTTCTCCGGATGCATTTCGTGGCGTTCGCCGGTGATCGAGAACACGCCGCAGACGTTCGCCTTCCGGCACGCGGCCGAGAAAACCTCGGTTTCCGCGCCCGGAATTGTCGATGCGGTGTCGTACATCTCCTGTTCGTCGTACATGATCCCGTGCGTCGAATATTCGGGGAAAATCACGAGATCCATCCCCGGCAGCCCGCGCTTCATCCCGATCAGCATCTCGGCGATCTTGCGCGCGTTGTCGAGCACCTCCACCTTCGTGTGCAGGCGCGGCATCCTGTAGTTCACGACCGCGACGCCAACGCTGTCGCGGCTGCTCGAAATATCTCCGTGTCGCATCGCTTGCTCTCCGTTCAATATGCGGGGCGCGCTGCCCCGCGCGTTTCGTCAATGACTGATCATCCACGGGCGGCCGGCGGGCCGTTTCAGGCTCCCTACCGCCGCGCCCGCGAGCCCGTTACCACCACCGCCCGCCGCACCGCCGCTCGCGCCGGCGAGCGTCGTACGCGCGCCCGAGCAGCAGCCGCAGCCGGGCCGGTGCTTCGCGGGCGCGAGTTCGCCGGACTGACGCGGCGCGTGCGACGCGCGCTCGTTGGTCGCGTGCGCGACCCGCCGCTCGCCGGACATCAGCGCGAGCGGCGGCGCCGTCACGAGCCGCGACGCGGCGCTGCCGCAATCGGGACACAGCGCGAGCCGGTCGCGCTCGGCAATCCGGCGCATCGTCGCGAACGGCCCGCAGGTGTCGCAGTTAAAATCGTAAATTGGCATCATGCGCTCCTTGTCGTCGGGTCGGCGGCGTTCGTCACGCTTTCGCGAGGTCGTACGAGATCGGCAGATCGACGTCGCCCGTCACGCGGCGGATCGGCCCTTCCACGTTCGGTCGAATATCGAAGTCGAAGATCTGCGTCGGCAGCCACAGCGTCGCGCAGGCGTTCGGAATGTCGACGACGCCGCTGATGTGCCCCTGCACTGGCGCGCAGCCGAGCAGCGAATACGCCTGCGCGCCCGAATAGCCGAATTTCTTCAGATACTCGATTGCGTTCAGGCACGCCTGGCGATACGCGACCGTCACGTCGAGGTAGTGCTGGCCGCCCGTCTCGTCGACGGAGATTCCCTCGAAGATCAGATAGTCGTTGTAGGCGGGCGTGATCGGGCTCGGCTGGAACACCGGATTTCGGATACCGTACTTTTCCATCCCGCCCTTGATCAGGCTCACCCGCATGTGCACCCAGCCGGCCATTTCGATCGCGCCGCAAAACGTGATCTCGCCGTCGCCCTGGCTGAAGTGCAGGTCGCCGACCGACAGCCCCGCGCCGTCGACATACACCGGGAAGAACACCTTCGAGCCGCGCGACAGATCCTTGATGTCGCAATTGCCGCCGTGCTCGCGCGGCGGCACCGTGCGCGCGCCCTCGGCCGCGGCCTTCGCCTTCGCGTCGCCGCTCAGCTTGCCCATGTGCGCGGTCGCCGCGAACGGCGGATTCGCGAGCGGCGGCACGCGCTCGGGGTTGGTCGCGATCAGCCCGGTCTCACGCTTATTCCAGGTGTCGAGCAGCTTCGGATTCGGCAGGCAGCCGATCAGCCCCGGATGGATTAGTCCGGCGAAATTGACGCCCGGGATATGCCGCGAGCTCGTGAACATCCCGTGGAAATCCCAGATCGATTTCTGCGCGGACGGGAAATGGTCAGTCAGGAAACCGCCGCCGTTGGTCTTCGAGAAGAAGCCGTTGAAGCCCCACTGGCTGTCGGCCTTCGCGCCGATGTCGAGCAGGTCGACGACGAGCAGGTCGCCCGGCTCCGCGCCGCGCACGCCGACCGGGCCGGACAGGAAGTGGACGATCGACAGGTCGATGTCGCGCACGTCGTCGGCGCTGTCGTCGTTCTTGATGAAGCCGCCGGTCCAGTCGTAGGTTTCGAGCACGAAGTCGTCGCCGGGATTCACCCAGCACGCCATCGGGATATCCGGATGCCAGCGGTTGTGCACTTGCTCGTTTTCGTACGCGGACTGGTTCAGGTCGACTTTGATCAGGGTGTCGGGCATCTCGCACGCTCCTCGGTGATCGGATGAACAGGAATCGGAAACAACGGCATCGGGCCGCGTCTGGCGCGCGCGGCAGACGCGATGTCAAACGGACAGGTATTCGCGAATCCGGCCGGTATCGCCGGCATCGTGGGTGCTCTGGTGGACGAAGCGGCCGCCCTCGATCACGAACAGGCGATCCGCGACGTCGAGCGCGAAGCTCAGCACCTGCTCGGACACGACGATCGCGATGTCGCGCGTCGCGCGGATCTGGTTCAGCGCCTTCGCGATGTCCTTGATCACCGACGGCTGGATCCCCTCCGTCGGCTCGTCGAGCAGCAGCACCTTCGGATCGGTCGCGAGCGCGCGCGCGATCGCGAGCTGCTGCTGCTGGCCGCCGGACAGGTTGCCGCCCTTGCGCTTGCGCATGTCGAACAGCACCGGAAACAACGCGT
Organism: Burkholderia sp. ABCPW 14; assembly: GCF_001523835.1. Taxonomy (NCBI): domain Bacteria; kingdom Pseudomonadati; phylum Pseudomonadota; class Betaproteobacteria; order Burkholderiales; family Burkholderiaceae; genus Burkholderia; species Burkholderia sp. ABCPW 14. Next base: position 8,498 of record NZ_LOVS01000203.1, read on the forward strand.
ACAAATCGTCGGGCACGCGCTGCGACTCGGCGTTTTCCAGCCCGGTGCGGATGTTTTCCTCGACGGTCAGCGACGCGAAGATCTGCCGGCCCTGCGGCACGTAACCGATCCCCTTCGCGACGCGCTGGTAGCTTTCGTCCTTCGACACGTCCGCGCCACCGACGCGCACGGTGCCGCGATTCGCGGGCAGCATGCCGATCAGCGCCTTGAACAGCGTGGTCTTGCCCATTCCGTTGCGCCCCATCACCGCGACGCTTTCGCGGTTCGCGACCGAGAAGCCGATGCCGTGCAGCACCTCGCTCTGGCCGTAACTGACGACGAGATCGTCGACTTCGAGCATGTCGATGTCCTCCTCAATGGCCGAGATAGACGTCGATCACGCGCGGGTCCGCCTGCACCCGGGCCATCGGCCCCTCGGCAAGAATCTTCCCCTGGTGCATCACCGTCACCTTGTGCGCGATCCGCTCGACAAACGCCATATCGTGCTCGATCACGATCATCGAGCGCTCGCGGCAGATCCGGTCGAGCAGCTCGGCCGTGATCTCGCGCTCCTTCACGCTCATGCCGGCGATCGGCTCGTCGAGCATCAACAGCTCCGGATCCTGCATCAGCAGCATGCCGATCTCGAGCCACTGCTTCTGCCCGTGCGACAGCAGCCCGGCCTCCATGTCGAGCGAGCCGCCGAGGCCGATCTCGTCGGCGACCGCGAGCACGCGATCAGTGACCTCACTGTCGAGCTTGAACGCGATCGCGCCGAACACGCCGCGGCCGCGCGGATACGACACCTCGAGGTTCTGCGCGACCGACAGGTTTTCGTAGATCGACGGCGTCTGGAACTTGCGGCCGATCCCCTTGCGTACGCGCCGGAATTCGGCGAGCCGGGTGATTTCCTCGTTGCGGAACTTGATGCTGCCGGCGGTTTCCTTGGTCTTGCCGCAGATCAGGTCGAGCAGCGTCGTCTTGCCGGCGCCGTTCGGGCCGATCACGACGCGCAGCTCGCCGCGCTCCAGATACAGGTTCAGCGAATCGATCGCCTTGAAGCCGTCGAACGACACGGTCAGGTCCTCGATCGCGAGCAGGAAGTCGGTATTGCTCATCGCGATGCCTCCCGGTTGCCGGTATCGCCGAGCCAGCGGCGCACGCGTGGCCGCACATATTCCTCGTACAGGCCCGCAAGCCCATTCGGGAATGCCATCACGACGCCAATGAACATCGCGGCCATCAGGTACAGCCACAGGTTCGGGAAGCGCTCCGAGAACCAGGTCTTGCCGAGGTTCACGAGGATCGTGCCGAACACCGCGCCGACCACCGACATCCGGCCGCCGACGGCCGCGTAGATCACCATCTCGATCGACGGTACGATGCCGACGAACGACGGCGACATGAAGCCGACCTGCAGTGTGAACATCGCGCCGCCGATCCCGGCGAGCATCGCGGCGACGCAGAACGCGAACACCTTGAACATCGCGACGTCGTAGCCGGAGAAGCGCACCCGGTCCTCCTTGTCGCGCATCGCGAGCAGCAGCGTGCCGACCCTGCCGCGCTGGATTGCGCGACAGACGAGGAGCGAGCCGATCAGCAGCGCCGCGTTGATGAAGTACAGCACCGTCTTCGCGTGACTCGACTGGATGTTCCAGCCGAGCAGCGTACGCAGATCGGTGATCCCGTTCACGCCGCCGGTGAAGCCCTGCTGGCCGATGATAAGCACCGACAGGATCAGCGCGACCGCCTGCGTGATGATCGCGAAATAGACGCCGCCGACACGCCGCTTGAACATCGCGTAGCCGACCACGAACGCGAGCAGCGTCGGCACCGCCAGCACCGCGACGATCGACAGCGGCAGCGAATGGAACGGCTTCCACCAGAACGGCAGCGCCGTCACCTGGTTCCAGTCCATGAAGTCGGGGATGCCGGGCGTCGTTTGCGTCTTGGTCGAGATCGGGTCGGACGCCTCGAGCTTCAGGAACATCGCCATCGCGTAGCCGCCGAGCCCGAAGAACACGCCCTGCCCGAGGCTCAGCACGCCGCCGTAGCCCCATGCGATCACGAGGCCGGTCGCGACGAACGCGTAGGTCAGATACTTGCCCATCATGTTTAGCCGGAACGGGTCGAGCGCGAGCGGGAACACGACGATGATCAGGGTCGCCAGCACCACGATGCCGGCGTAGCCGGACGCGTCGGCGCGGCGAGCGTACGCGCGCCAGCCGCCCGGCGTGCGCGTGTCGACGGGAGGCGCGACGCCGCCCGCGACGGGTTGGATGGGTTCCATGGTCCTCTCCGTGAAAATGATCGGTTGGGTGATCGGTTGAACGACCGGCACCGGGGGCGCACGACGAGCCACGCCACCCGGCGGCGCCCGTCACGCGCGGCGGACCTTCGAGGCGAACAGCCCCTGCGGACGCAGCATCAGGATGATCACGACGGTCAACAGCGTCAGCACGCGCGCGGTGGAACCGGACAGGAAGAACTCGCTGATCGACTGCATCTGCGCGATCCCGAACGCGGACGCGACCGTGCCGAGCAAGCTCGCAGCGCCGCCGAACGTGACGACCAGAAACGAATCGACGATGTACAGCGAGCCGCTCGTCGGGCCCGTCGAGCCGATCGCGGTGAACGCCGCGCCGGCGACGCCGGCGACTCCGCAGCCGATCGCGAAGGTCATTCGGTCGGTGAGCCGCGTGTTGATGCCGGCGGCGTTCGCCATCGGGCGGTTCGCGACGGTTGCCCGCACCCGCAGCCCCCAGCGCGACCGGTACAGCGCGAGCAGCAGCCCGCCCGTCATCACCAGCGCGAGGCCCATCACGAACATCCCGCTGACCGGAATGTCGAGCCCTTGTGCGGGCTCCCACGAGCCCATCAGCCAGTCGGGCAGCGCGGGGCTCACTTCCTTCGGACCGAAGGTCGAGCGGAACACCTGCTGCATCCCGAGGCTCAGGCCCCAGGTCGCGAGCAGCGTGTCGAGCGGGCGCCGATACAGATGCCGGATCAGCGCCCATTCGGCAAGCCAGCCGGCCACGAACGCGATGCCGAACGCGGCGACGATCGCGAAGAAGAAGTAGACCAGCGTGATGGTGTGCCAGACGTTCTGCGCGAGCCACGAGAACAGATAGACGGTGTACGCGCCGATCGTCATGAATTCGCCGTGCGCCATGTTGATCACGCCCATCTGGCCGAAGATCACCGCGAGGCCGAGGCCCATCAGCAGCAGGACGCTGAACAGGCTCAGGCCGGCGAAGCCCTGCATCAGCGCAATATAGAAAATGTCGGTGGCGGACATTGGAATCCTCCTCGCGCGGCGGCCGGCGAACGGCCGCCGCGATGTGGCGGTGGGGCGTCGTCGCGACGCCGGCTTACATGTAGCCCTTCGGGAACGGATTCGGCTGGATCGGTTCCGCCGACTGCGCGACGACCTTGAACTGGCCGTCCGCCTGCCCCTCGCCGATCAGCGAGCGGCTCCACAGATGGTGGTTCGCATCGACCTTCGCGTATCCCTGCGGCGCGTTCTTCAGCTCGATGCCGGCCGATGCGGCAACCACCTTGCCGATGTCGAAGCTGCCCGCCCGCTCGCACGCGGCCTTCCAGAGCCACGGGCCGAGATACGCGGCCTGCGTGACGTCGCCGATCACCGCCTTCTGCCCGTAGCGCGCCTTGAACGCCTTCACGAACGTCTGGTTGTTGTCGTTCCCGAGCGACTCGAAATACTTCATCGACGAATAGAAGCCCGCGAAATTCTCGCCGCCGATCCCGAGCACCTCGTCCTCCGTCACCGACAGCGTCAGCAGGAACTGCTTCGCCGGGGTGATGCCGGCCGCCTTGAGCTGCTTGTAGAACGCGACGTTCGAGCCGCCGACGACGGTCGCGAAGATGCAGTCCGGGCGCGCGAGCTTGATCTTGTTCATGAGCGAGTAGAAATCGGTCGTGCCGAGCGGGTAGTACTCCTCGCCGACAACCTTCGCGTGCAGATGCTGCCCGATGTGCCGGCGCGCGATCTTGTTCGATGTGCGCGGCCAGATGTAGTCGGAGCCGACGAGGAAGAATGTCTTCGCCTTCTTCGTGTTCGCCGCCCAGTCGAGCGCCCACAGGATCTGCTGAGTCGCTTCCTGGCCGGTGTAGAACACGTTCTTCGACTGTTCGAGCCCTTCGTAGAACGTCGGGTAGTAAAGCAGGCCGTTGTCCTTCTCGAAGATCGGCAGCACCGCCTTACGCGACGCCGACGTCCAGCAGCCGAACACTGCGGCGACGTGATCGTTCTCGAGCAGCTTCTTCGACTTTTCCGCGAACGTCGGCCAGTCGGATGCGCCGTCCTCCTGAATGATCTGGATCTTGCGGCCGAGCACGCCGCCCATCGCGTTGATCTGTTCGATCGCGAGCCGCTCCGCCTGGATCGAGCCCGTCTCCGAGATCGCCATCGTGCCGGTCGCCGAATGCAACTGGCCGACCGTGACCGTCGTGTCCGTCACCGCGAGCTTCGTCGTGTTCACCTTCGCGGTCGGCGGGATCTGCGCGAACGACGTGCGCGGCAGGCCGAGCGCCATCAGCGGCGTCGCGGCGAGGCCGCCGAGCACGAGGCGGCGCAGCGGCGACGGGGCCTCGTCATCGAATCGATCGTCTACGGACATCACATTCTCCTTGTCGTGTCGGTCGGCCGGCGGACGTGGCCGGCCTGTGAGGCGGAATGTAGGAAGCCAAATTGACGATCGAAATACGTCGATTGACGTATATCCCGATGCGGACTTGGAATGTAACTTGCGTGACGCAGGCTTCTCGCCATGCGCGCACCAAACTGGATCACCCGAGATGGCACAGATGCACCAGTCCGCGCCGCCGCCCCCGCCGAGCACGCAACGGATCGTCAAAGTCCGGCGCGACTACAACGCGTGGGTCGGCGACGAAACGCTCGAGGATTACGCGCTGCGCTACACGCCGAGCTCGTTTCGCCGCTGGTCGGAATTCCGTGTCGCGAACACCGCGATCGGCGCAGTGTCGTTCCTCGTGCTCGAGGCGATCGGCGGCAGTCTCGTCATCAACTACGGATTCACGAACACGATCTGGGCGATCGCCGCCGTGTCGGTACTGATCTGGCTGACGAGCCTACCGATCAGCTATTACGCGGCACGCCATGGCGTCGACATGGATCTGCTGACGCGCGGCGCCGGCTTCGGCTATATCGGCTCGACCGTCACGTCGTTGCTGTACGCGAGCTTCACGTTCATCTTCTTCGCGCTCGAGGCCGCGATCATGTCGCTCGCGCTGCAGCTGTATTTCCAGATCTCGATTGCAATCGCGTACGTGGTCAGCTCGCTCGTCGTGATTCCGATCGTGATGTTCGGGATCACGCTGATCAACCGGCTGCAGAGCTGGACACAGCCGCTGTGGCTCGTGCTGTTCGTGCTGCCGTACGCGGCCGTACTGTGGCGGCATCCGTCGCTGCTGCGCGAATGGACGACGTTCGCCGGCGTCTCGCACGACGGCCGCGCGTTCAGCCTGATCGCGTTCGGCCAGGCGTCGGCGGTCGTGTTCGCGCTGATCGTTCAGGTCGGCGAACAGGTCGACTATCTGCGCTTCCTGCCGCCGCTGAGCGCGAAGAATCGGCGGCGCTGGTGGATCGCGCTGCTGTCCGCCGGCCCCGGCTGGGTGATTCCCGGCGCGCTGAAGATGCTCGGCGGCGCGTTCCTCGCGTTCGTCGCGATCCAGCACGAGATCGACCTCGCGCACGCCGCGCAGCCGACGCAGATGTATCTCGTCGCGTATCACCTGCTGTTCGATCCGCTCGGGCTCGCCGGCTGGGCGCTGCCGGCGATGACGCTGTTCGTGATCGTGTCGCAGTTGAAGATCAACGTGACCAATGCGTACGCGGGCTCGCTCGCGTGGTCGAATTTCTTCGCGCGGCTCACGCACAGCCATCCGGGTCGGGTCGTCTGGCTCGTGTTCAACGTGCTGATCGCGTTGCTGCTCGTCGAGATGGGCGTGTTCGACGCGATCGGTAAGGTGCTGTCGATGTACGCGAACGTCGCGATCGCGTGGATCGGCGCGCTGTTCGCCGATCTGGTCGTGAACAAGCCGCTCGGCGTTAGCCCACGCGACATCGAATTCAAGCGCGCGCATCTGTATGACATCAATCCGGTCGGCGTCGGCGCGATGCTGATCGCGGCGGCCGTCGCGATGTTCGCGCACGGCGGTGCCTTCGGCGCCATCGCGCAGGCGCTGTCGTCTTTCATCGCGTTCGGCGTCGCGTTCGCGTGCGCGCCGGCGATCGCGATCGCGACGCGCGGCCGCTACTATCTCGCGCGCAGCGCGGAGCCGCATCTCGGCAACGCGGTGCGACGCTGCGCGATCTGCGAGAACGAATTCGAGCCCGACGACACCGCGTACTGCCCCGCGTATGGCGGCACGATCTGCTCGCTGTGCTGCTCGCTCGATTCGCGCTGCAACGATCGCTGCAAGCCGCACGCGCGCTTCTCCGCACAGCTCGACCGCGCGCTGCACCGGCTGTTTCCGCGCGCGACGCTCGGCGCGGCCAGCATGCGGCTCATCCATTACGCGAGTCTCGTCGTCGCGATGCTGATGCTGCTCGCGACGGTGCTGTACCTGATCTGGTCGCAGAGCGCGGCTTCGCTCGCGGCAGCGCCCGGCACGCCCGAGTGGCACGTGATCGCGAACGGCTACGTGACGGTGTTCGTCGCGCTGTCGCTGATCGGCTGCATCGCCGCGTGGTGGCTCGTGCTCGAACGCGAGAACCGGCGCGTCACACAGGAGGAATCGCAGCACCAGACGGAACTGCTGATGCACGAAATCGACGCGCACCAGAAGACCGACGCGGCACTGAAACGCGCGCGCGCGGCGGCCGAGGCGGCGAACAGCGCGAAGAGCCGCTACGTGACCGGGCTGAGCCACGAGCTGCGCACGCCGCTGAACAGCATCCTCGGCTATGCGCAGTTGCTACTGCAGTCGAAGGACGACATCCCGCCCGCTCGCGTGAACGCGATCCGCACGATCCATCGGAGCGGCGAACATCTGCTCGCGCTCGTCGACGGGCTGCTCGACATTGCGCGGATCGAGGCCGGCAAGCTGCAACTGAACGTCACGCGGATCGCGCTGCCCGAATTCATCGCGCAGATGACATCGATGCTTCGCCCGCAGGCGCTCGAGAAGGCGCTCGACTTCGTCGTGCAGCCGGTCGGGCAACTGCCGGCGACCATCAAGTCCGACCAGAAATGCGTGAGCCAGATCCTGACGAACCTGATCGGCAACGCGATCCGCTTCACGCAGACCGGCAGCGTGACGCTGCGGGTCGGCCACGCACTCGACACGCTGACCTTCGAGGTGATCGATACCGGCCCCGGCATTGCGCCCGACGAGATGGAGCGGCTGTTCCTGCCGTTCGAGCGCGGCGAGACCGCGACCGCGCACGATCACGGCGCCGGACTCGGACTGACGATCTGCCGGCTGCTCACGCACGCGCTTGGCGGCAGCCTCGACGTCGACAGCAAGGTCGGGCGCGGCACGCGCTTCGTCGTGAAGGTGTACGCGCCGGCCGTGCAGACCGCCGCGCCCGTGCGCACCGAGCTGTCCGATATCCACGGCTATCGCGGGCCGCGCCGGACGCTGCTCGTCGTCGACGACCTGCCGGACCAGCGCGGGATCGTCGCGCAGATGCTCGCGCCGCTCGGCTTCGCGATCGCGGAAGCCGGCAGCGGGCCTGACGCACTGCTCTGGCTCGGCACGCATTCGGCCGGTGCGATCCTGATGGACACTTCGATGCCGGATATGGACGGCTACGAGACGAGCCGGCTGATCCGCGAGCACCGGATCTCGACCGCGCCGATCATGCTGCTGTCCGCGAACGCATTCGCCGACGATCGCGACCGCGCGATCGCGATTGGCTGCGACGACTATCTGGTGAAGCCGGTGCAGGTGCCGGTGCTGCTCGACAAGCTCGCCGCGCTGCTGCGGATCGAGTGGATCATGGCCGGCACGGCGAGCGCGGGTGCGAGCGCGGCCGTCGTATCGACCGTGCACGACGCGTCGTCCGGCGCGGGCGTATCGTCGGGCGTCGTCGCGCCACGCCCCGGGGATCGAGGAGACGACGGCGACGCCATCGACGCATCGCTCCCCGCCACCGCGTTGCCCCGATCGATGCATGCGCAACTGAAGACGCTGATCGGCGTCGGCTACGTGCAGGGCGTGATCGAGGCGCTCGACGCCGCCACCGCACGGCATCCCGCGCTCGCCGCCTCGCTCGGCGCGCTGCGCGAGCGCGCCGAGCGCTTTCAACTGAAGGAATTCGAGCATGAGCTTGACCGCCTCCCGCTAGGGCGTGTTCACACTACATTGATTTAAGGTTATGCTTCGGGGATGGAAATCTCCGAAGCCCAATTCAAACAGATCGAACATTGCCTGCCGCGACAGCGAGGCAATGTGAGCCTGCCGAACCTGCAAGTGCTCAACGCGATCC
>NZ_LOVS01000204.1:0-45217 GCF_001523835.1 Burkholderia sp. ABCPW 14
GTGAAACGACTCTACGCCGATGATAGTGCGGATTGCCCGTGTGAAAGTAGGTAATCGTCAGGCTCCCCTCTCAAAACCCCCGCCCACCCAGGCGGGGGTTTTGTTTTTTACACCCCCTCCACTCCAAACTCCCAGGCCCCTCGACCAGGCACAGGCACCCGCGTCTTCCCAACGCCCCACCTCCCTTCTCACCCAACTCCTGCTCCAGCCATCGTCAGCCTTGTCTGCAGGCCTCGTCGCATCGCATGGCCGACGCGGTAGCGAGCCACTGGCGTGGGACGCAACCGCGCTACGATGGCTGGCGTAGATCGACCGCTTTGAAATCCGCCGTCGGGCACACGCCGATCCTGTTTTCTTCTTTGGGTAAACTCCCGCGCCGCGTGCATCTATGCCAAGCTTCAAGGCTACCGCTTCGCGACAACCCCGCACCTAGGAATTCAATCGCCGCGCGACGAACCGCTCTTGCGCGGTGTATGTCGTCGCGAACGCCTGCCATTGGCAAGCGGTAGTGCAAGTGCCGCGCCCGTGACGCTCGAGGATCCGATGGCATCGGAAATGCCCAGGGCAAGATTCCGAGTTCAATGGAACAACTCACCCACGGTACTGCCTTTGAAGAACTCGCCCGAATAATCCTCGCGAGCGAAATGGATGCATATTCCGCTCTCAATGGTCGCCTAATTCGGCCAATGGTCGTTAAACCTCACACTGAGGCGTCGTGCAGGGGGCTTTTCTTGCAGCTTCGATCTCGGCCTCCTAGCGAAACGCCATTTCTCCTCTTTTGCTTGGACGGTTGCCGGCATCGGCAACTCAAGCGTCGCACTCGTCTACTCCTGGCACCTATTTGCATCAGGCGAAAGAGAAGGATGGTTGAGTCGAGGAAATTCGCTTAGAACAGAATGCCGGAGCGTCTCATCGGAGCAGATCTGCTGAGAGGCCGACGCGTATGCATCATCAAGAAAGGCCGAAATCGGATTTCCAACGTTTCCGACGGTGAAGGAAGATGCCACATCGACGCGAATTTGCTCTCGGCAGCCTCGTCGTGGCGAAAGGTATCGCCTGGCAGGCGGCGACCCCCACGCATGCGCGAGCGCTGCACCGCTATTACACGTCGAACATCGACCATCTAGCACCGTGGGAACCGCTCAGGGATGGCGCCTTCTACTCCCTGTCCTCGATCGAGGTGAGGCTCATCGATATGGCGCGGAAGAATGACTCACAATCCACGCTGCATTTGCTCCTGTTTCGGGCCGAAGACAGCGCCGCTCTCCGGAGTCTGCCACTTCACGAACATCGTGCGCGGGCCGTTTCAGGCGTGCCACCTCGGATTTTCTGGCGACGGGGCGCTACAGGGGCGAGGGTTGATGCGGGCGGGCCTGCGGGTCGCGATCGAGCACGTGTTGTTCGGCGTGCTGCGCCTGCATCGCATCATGGCGAACTACCGTCCCGAGAATGGGCGTAGCGGCCGGCTTCTTGCTCGGTTAGGCTTCGAGAGCGAGGGCTTTGCGCGTCGCTATCTTCAGATAAACGGCACACGGACGGACCACGTGCTGACGTCGCTGATCAATCCCGCGAGCGACGATTCATATATGGGGCTCGATTATTGATCGCTTGCTTTTTGCACTTGGGGCGATTTCTTTTGTGTTTGATCGCCGTTCGGCACTTGGCGGCACTCTTCCAACACCGTATGATTCAGGTCTTCCGTTTTCCGGCGCGTTTCTTGCCAGGCGGGCGGAGGCGGCGAAAGGTGGTGCCAGACGTTCCCGTTCGGTTCAGTAACGCGCATAGATGGCCCCGTTGCCGATGCGGCGGCAACTGAAAAGCGGCGACGCAGGTCGGACGACATCGGCGCGCTCGAAGAAGATGTAAATAATCTCAACGAAGCGCTTGACACGAATTCGATGTACCCCCATAATCGTCAGTTCTCTACGGAGGGGTGCCCGAGTGGCTAAAGGGGGCAGACTGTAAATCTGTTGGCTTACGCCTACGTTGGTTCGAATCCAACCTCCTCCACCAAGACATAAGCACAGAGCGGTATAAGGAATCGTTGCTGGCCCTTGCGGGTGTAGCTCAATGGTAGAGCAGAAGCCTTCCAAGCTTACGACGAGGGTTCGATTCCCTTCACCCGCTCCAGTCCAAGTAGTTGAAGCGTAGGGCGCCCATGTGGCTCAGTGGTAGAGCACTCCCTTGGTAAGGGAGAGGTCGGCAGTTCGATCCTGCCCATGGGCACCAGCGAAGTAGTCAGTGTCTGTTTGCGCGCGGCGCAACATGTGAAATTCCTTTCGGGAGTTGAAAATGGCCAAGGAAAAGTTTGAGCGGACCAAGCCGCACGTGAACGTTGGTACGATTGGTCACGTTGACCACGGCAAGACGACGCTGACGGCAGCGATCACGACGGTGCTGACGAAGAAGTTCGGCGGCGAAGCGAAGGCATATGACCAGATCGACGCGGCGCCGGAAGAAAAGGCGCGCGGCATCACGATCAACACGGCGCACGTGGAATACGAGACGGCGAACCGCCACTACGCCCACGTCGACTGCCCGGGCCACGCTGACTATGTGAAGAACATGATCACGGGCGCGGCGCAGATGGACGGCGCGATTCTAGTGTGCTCGGCTGCGGACGGCCCGATGCCGCAAACGCGTGAGCACATTCTGCTGGCGCGTCAGGTTGGCGTTCCGTACATCATCGTGTTCCTGAACAAGTGCGACATGGTGGACGACGCGGAACTGCTCGAACTGGTCGAGATGGAAGTGCGCGAACTGCTGTCGAAGTACGACTTCCCGGGCGACGACACGCCGATCATCAAGGGTTCGGCGAAGCTGGCGCTGGAAGGCGACACGGGCGAGCTGGGCGAAGTGGCGATCATGAGCCTGGCGGACGCGTTGGACACGTACATCCCGACGCCGGAGCGCGCGGTCGATGGTGCGTTCCTGATGCCGGTGGAAGACGTGTTCTCGATCTCGGGCCGCGGTACGGTGGTGACGGGTCGTGTCGAGCGCGGCGTGGTCAAGGTTGGTGAGGAAATCGAAATCGTCGGTATCAAGCCGACGGTGAAGACGACCTGCACGGGCGTGGAAATGTTCCGCAAGCTGCTGGACCAGGGTCAGGCGGGCGACAACGTCGGTATCCTGCTGCGCGGCACGAAGCGTGAAGACGTGGAGCGCGGCCAGGTTCTGGCGAAGCCGGGTTCGATCACGCCGCACACGCACTTCACGGCTGAGGTGTACGTGCTGTCGAAGGACGAAGGTGGTCGTCACACGCCGTTCTTCAACAACTACCGTCCGCAGTTCTACTTCCGTACGACGGACGTGACGGGCTCGATCGAGCTGCCGAAGGACAAGGAAATGGTGATGCCGGGCGACAACGTGTCGATCACGGTGAAGCTGATTGCGCCGATCGCGATGGAAGAAGGCCTGCGCTTCGCGATCCGCGAAGGTGGCCGTACCGTCGGCGCCGGCGTCGTCGCCAAGATCATCGAGTAAGCCAGTTCTCGCTGATCGACAGTTTAGGGGCCGGTGTCAGCCGGTCCCAACATGGTCTAGGGGTATAGCTCAACTGGCAGAGCGTCGGTCTCCAAAACCGAAGGTTGGGGGTTCGATTCCCTCTGCCCCTGCCACATAAGCCACGTTCTTCTACGTGGCGTTTGTTTTAGAGTGTTATGGCGAATCCTTCCGTCGAAACTGTAAATACCTCCGGCGATAAGCTGATGCTGGCCCTGGGTGTATTGTTGGTCTTGGCCGGATTCGCGGGCTTCTTCTTGCTGGGTGGCAAGGAGTGGTATGTCCGCGGCGCTGCTCTGGCAGTGGGGGTGATCGCCGGTGTGGGCGTTGCATTGATATCGCTCCCGGGCAAGAGCTTCATTGCTTTTGCGAAGGATTCATATCGCGAAGTGCGCAAAGTCGTTTGGCCCACGCGCAAGGAAGCCACGCAAACCACGCTTGTCGTCTTCGGTTTTGTGCTGGTCATGGCTCTCCTTCTTTGGATAAGCGATAAATCCATCGAATGGGTGATTTTCTCGGTGATTCTGGGTTGGAAATGATATGAGCGATACTCCGGCATCCCCGAGCGGAAAACGTTGGTACGTCGTGCACGCCTACTCCGGTATGGAGAAGAGCGTGCAACGTGCGCTTCAAGAGCGTATCGAGCGTGCCGGCATGCAGGACAAGTTCGGCCAGATCTTGGTTCCGACTGAGGAAGTGGTTGAAGTCAAGGGCGGTCACAAGGCGGTGACCGAGCGTCGTTTCTTTCCCGGCTACGTGCTGGTGGAAATGGAGATGACGGACGAAACGTGGCACCTCGTGAAAAACACCGCGAAGGTCACCGGTTTCGTCGGTGGGGCACGTAATCGCCCGAGTCCGATTTCCCCGCGGGAAGTCGAAAAGATCATGTCGCAGATGCAGGAAGGCGTGGAGAAGCCACGCCCGAAGACCCTGTTCGAAGTCGGCGAGATGGTGCGGGTGAAGGAAGGTCCGTTCACGGACTTCAACGGCACGGTCGAAGAAGTGAACTACGAAAAATCGAGAGTTCGCGTGTCGGTCACCATTTTCGGTCGCGCAACACCGGTCGAATTGGAATTCGGTCAGGTCGAGAAGGTTTGAGCAAGTTCAGGTGGGCAGCTCCGGGAGCTGCCCACCTTTCGCGCTTACGGCCCGCGCTAATGGTCGTTGAGGAGCGCAAGTAGTCGCAGGACGAACCCGCGTTATCACTCACCGGACGCTTTCATGCGTTCCAACGAGGTTTTCAAATGGCAAAGAAGATTGTCGGCTTTATCAAGCTGCAGATCCCTGCAGGTAAAGCCAACCCGTCGCCGCCGGTCGGTCCGGCACTGGGCCAGCGCGGCCTGAACATCATGGAGTTCTGCAAGGCGTTCAACGCGCAGACTCAAGGCATGGAGCCGGGCCTGCCGGTGCCGGTCGTCATCACGGCATACGCGGACAAGAGCTTCACGTTCGTGATGAAGACCCCGCCCGCAACGGTCCTGATCAAGAAGGCGGCGAAGGTCGACAAGGGCTCGAGCAAGCCCCACACCGACAAGGTCGGCAAGATCACCCGCGCGCAAGCGGAAGAAATCGCGAAGACCAAGATGCCGGATCTTACGGCAGCTGATCTCGATGCAGCCGTTCGCACCATCGCTGGTAGCGCACGCTCGATGGGCATCACTGTGGAGGGCGTGTAAATGGCCAAGATCTCGAAGCGCCGTCAGGCATTTGCCGCTAAGGTCGACCGTCAGAAACTGTACGTGATCGACGAGGCTTTGGCTCTCGTGAAGGAATGTGCGAGCGCGAAGTTCAACGAGTCGATCGACGTCGCGGTTCAGCTCGGCATCGATGCGAAGAAGTCGGACCAGGTCGTTCGTGGTTCGGTCGTGCTGCCGGCTGGTACCGGCAAATCGGTCCGCGTCGCCGTGTTCGCGCAAGGCGAGAAAGCCGAGCAAGCGCGCGCTGCCGGCGCCGAAGTGGTCGGTATGGAAGATCTGGCTGAGCAGATCAAGGCCGGTCAAATGGACTTCGACATCGTGATCGCTTCGCCGGACACGATGCGTATCGTCGGTACGCTGGGTCAGATCCTCGGTCCGCGCGGCCTGATGCCGAACCCGAAGGTCGGCACGGTCACCCCGGACGTCGCGACCGCAGTGAAGAATGCGAAGGCGGGTCAGGTGCAATTCCGTGTCGACAAGGCGGGTATCATCCACGCGACGATCGGCCGTGCATCGTTCGAGTCGACCGCGTTGCGCACGAACCTGTCGGCGCTGATCGAAGCGCTGCAGAAGGCGAAGCCGGCGACGAGCAAGGGCGTGTACCTGCGCAAGATCGCGCTGTCGAGCACGATGGGCGTCGGCGTTCGCGTCGACCAGGGCTCGCTGGCCGCGCAGTAAGCGAAGTATTCGGGCCGCTTCCGCAAGAAGCGGCTAAAAAGGGCTTTGGGCGGTCGTTCGGTGCAGCATCGTCGGACGGCCGGTTATCAAAGACCGTTGGTGGGAAAGCAGCAGTTGAGCGATCCCTTAATGCAAGCCAACGCAGATGGCGAACCCGAAAAAGTTTTGCAGTGGTGAAGCGGAAGGTCGGCGAGCGATCGACGATCTTCGGCGGAAATACTCCTAACGAGTCGGACGCCGTTGTTGAACGAGGTACGCGACGCGTCATGCGGAGCGTATCGATTCTGGAGGCTAACCGTGCCGCTTAATAGAGAAGACAAGCAAGCCGTCGTTGCTGAGGTCGCCGCGCAAGTTGCGAAGGCCCAGACCGTTGTGCTGGCTGAGTATCGTGGGATTACGGTTGGCGATCTGACCACGCTGCGCGCGAAAGCGCGCGAGCAACAGGTTTACCTGCGCGTGTTGAAGAACACGCTGGCGCGCCGCGCCGTCGAAGGTACGCCGTTTGCTCCCCTGGCGGAGCAGATGACTGGCCCCCTGATCTACGGCATCTCGGAAGATGCCATTGCTGCTGCGAAGGTCGTCAACGACTTCAGCAAGAGCAATGACAAGTTGGTCATCAAGGCCGGTTCGTTCGATGGCAAGGTGATGGACAAGGCGGGCGTGCAAGCGCTGGCCAGCATCCCGAGCCGCGAAGAACTGCTCTCGAAGCTGCTGTTCGTCATGCAGGCACCTGTTTCCGGCTTTGCGCGCGCTCTGGCCGCGCTGGCGGAGAAGACGCAGGCCGAAGCTGCATAAGCGGACGCATCTGGGCACAACAGATCGCTGGCTGTATCCGAATTCAATTTAGGAGTATTTCAAATGGCAATCGCAAAAGAAGACATCCTGGCAGCAGTCGAAGGGATGACTGTTCTGGAACTGAACGAGCTGGTCAAGGCGTTTGAAGAGAAGTTTGGCGTGTCGGCTGCTGCTGTCGCCGTTGCTGGCCCGGCTGCTGGCGGCGCGGCTGCTGCTGCTGAAGAAAAGACCGAATTCACGGTCGTTCTGGCTGAAACCGGCGCCAACAAGGTTTCCGTCATCAAGGCCGTTCGCGAACTCACGGGCCTGGGCCTGAAGGAAGCGAAGGACCTCGTCGACGGCGCACCGAAGCCCGTCAAGGAAGGCGTGGACAAGGCCGCTGCCGACGATGCGAAGAAGAAGCTGGAAGAAGCTGGCGCGAAGGTCGAAATCAAGTAAGTTTCGACGCGCTGTGCGAAGGCTGGCGGTTTTTCACCGCCGGCCTTTTTGTGCTTTGTGGGGGCAGTGTTTTGACACTCTTTGAAGAGGTCGGACGAGCACCCTTAGAAGCCAAAGAAAAACGCCTATCCACCATCGATCGGCGATTCTCTTTGTCTTCTGAAGCGACTGCAGAAGGCAAGTTTGGTCGGGCAGCGGGCAACACAGGCATCCGCTGCCGTCAGCCAGCGGTTGGTAGCGGCCAACCACCAAGCTTCTCGGCTCGTGCCGTCGGACGGCCATCGGGTCTCAGTCGGTGAACACTCGGGTTTGACACGTCAAGGTATCCCGCCTCGATAGCGCCCGTCGTGATTCGGAGATCGTATGCAATATTCCTTCACCGAGAAGAAGCGCATTCGCAAGAGTTTCGCGAAGCGTTCCATCGTTCACCAAGTGCCTTTTCTGCTGGCCACCCAGCTTGAATCATTCAGCACATTTCTGCAAGCCGATGTGCTCGCCGCGCAACGCAAGTCCGAAGGGTTGCAGGCCGCCTTCACGTCGGTGTTTCCCATCGTCTCGCATAACGGCTTTGCTCGTCTCGAGTTCGTAAGCTATGCGTTGTCGTCGCCGGCGTTCAACATCAAGGAATGCCAGCAGCGCGGCCTGACCTATTGCTCGGCGCTGCGCGCGAAGGTGCGCCTCGTGCTCCTCGACAAGGAGTCGCCGAGCAAGCCCGTCGTCAAGGAAGTCAAGGAACAGGAAGTGTACATGGGCGAAATTCCGCTCATGACGCCGACCGGTTCGTTCGTCATCAACGGCACCGAGCGCGTGATCGTGTCGCAGCTGCACCGGTCACCCGGCGTGTTCTTCGAACACGACAAGGGCAAGACGCATAGCTCGGGCAAGCTGCTGTTCTCCGCGCGGATCATTCCGTACCGCGGCTCTTGGCTCGACTTCGAATTCGATCCGAAGGACGTGCTGTTCTTCCGCGTCGACCGTCGTCGCAAGATGCCGGTCACGATCCTGTTGAAGGCGATCGGCCTCACGCCGGAACAGATCCTCGCGAACTTCTTCGTCTTCGACAACTTCACGCTGATGGACGAAGGCGCGCAGATGGAGTTCGTGCCCGAGCGCCTGCGTGGCGAAGTCGCGCGCTTCGACATCACTGATCGCGAAGGCAAGGTCATCGTCCAGAAGGACAAGCGGATCAATGCGAAGCACATTCGCGATCTCGAAGCCGCGAAGACCAAGTACATCTCGGTGCCCGAAGACTATCTGCTCGGCCGCGTGCTGGCGAAGAACGTCGTCGACGGCGACACGGGCGAAGTGATCGCGAACGCGAACGACGAGATCACGGAAGGTGTGCTCGAGAAGCTGCGCGAAGCGAAGATCAAGGAAATCCAGACGCTCTACACGAACGATCTGGACCAGGGTCCGTACATCTCGTCGACGCTGCGCGTCGACGAAACCGTCGACAAGACGGCCGCGCGCATCGCGATCTACCGGATGATGCGCCCGGGCGAGCCGCCGACGGAAGAAGCCGTCGAGGCGCTGTTCAATCGTCTGTTCTACAGCGAAGACGCGTACGACCTGTCGAAGGTCGGCCGCATGAAGTTCAACCGCCGCGTCGGCCGTGACGAAATCACGGGCCCAATGACGCTGCAGGACGACGACATCCTCGCGACGATCAAGATCCTCGTCGAGCTGCGCAACGGCAAGGGCGAAGTCGACGACATCGACCACCTCGGCAACCGTCGCGTGCGCTGCGTCGGCGAACTGGCGGAGAACCAGTTCCGCGCGGGTCTCGTGCGCGTCGAGCGCGCGGTGAAGGAACGCCTCGGCCAGGCCGAAAGCGAAAACCTGATGCCGCACGACCTGATCAACTCGAAGCCGATCTCGTCGGCGATCCGCGAGTTCTTCGGTTCGTCGCAGCTGTCGCAGTTCATGGACCAGACCAACCCGCTGTCGGAAATCACGCACAAGCGCCGCGTTTCCGCGCTGGGCCCGGGCGGTCTGACGCGCGAGCGCGCGGGCTTCGAAGTCCGCGACGTGCACCCGACCCACTATGGCCGCGTGTGCCCGATCGAAACGCCGGAAGGTCCGAACATCGGTCTGATCAACTCGCTCGCCCTGTACGCACACCTGAACGAGTATGGCTTCCTCGAGACGCCGTACCGCAAGGTCGCCGACAGCAAGGTGACCGATCAGATCGACTATCTGTCGGCGATCGAAGAAGGCCGCTACATGATCGCGCAGGCGAACGCGGCGATCGACAACAACGGTCAGCTGGTCGACGAACTGGTGTCGTCGCGCGAAGCCGGCGAAACGATGATGGTCACGCCGGACCGCATTCAGTACATGGACGTGGCGCCGTCGCAGATCGTGTCGGTTGCGGCCTCGCTGATTCCGTTCCTCGAGCACGATGACGCGAACCGTGCACTGATGGGCTCGAACATGCAGCGTCAGGCCGTGCCGTGTCTGCGTCCCGAGAAGCCCGTCGTCGGTACCGGCATCGAGCGCACCGTGGCGGTCGACTCGGGTACGACGGTGCAGGCGCTGCGCGGCGGCGTCGTCGATTATGTGGACGCGGGCCGTATCGTGATTCGCGTGAACGACGACGAAGCGGTCGCGGGCGAAGTCGGCGTCGACATCTACAACCTGATCAAGTACACGCGTTCGAACCAGAACACGAACATCAATCAGCGTCCGATCGTGAAGATGGGCGACAAGGTCGCGCGAGGCGACGTGCTGGCCGACGGCGCATCGACGGATCTGGGCGAGCTCGCACTCGGCCAGAACATGCTGATCGCGTTCATGCCGTGGAACGGCTACAACTTCGAGGATTCGATCCTGATCTCGGAGAAGGTCGTGGCCGACGATCGCTACACGTCGATCCACATCGAAGAGCTGAACGTCGTTGCACGCGACACGAAGCTCGGGCCGGAAGAAATCACGCGCGACATCTCGAACCTGGCGGAAGTCCAGCTCGGCCGTCTCGACGAATCGGGCATCGTCTACATCGGTGCGGAAGTCGAAGCGGGCGACGTGATGGTCGGCAAGGTGACGCCGAAGGGCGAAACCCAGCTCACGCCGGAAGAGAAGCTGCTGCGCGCGATCTTCGGCGAGAAGGCGTCGGACGTGAAGGACACGTCGCTGCGCGTGCCGTCGGGCATGAGCGGCACGGTGATCGACGTCCAGGTCTTCACGCGTGAAGGCATCCAGCGCGACAAGCGTGCGCAACAGATCATCGACGACGAACTGAAGCGCTATCGTCTCGACCTGAACGACCAGCTGCGTATCGTGGAAGGCGACGCGTTCCAGCGTCTCGCGCGCATGCTCGTCGGCAAGGTCGCGAACGGCGGTCCGAAGAAGCTCGCGAAGGGCACGAAGATCGACCAGGCTTACCTGGAAGACCTCGACCACTATCACTGGTTCGACATCCGCCTCGCCGACGACGAAGCGGCCGCGCAGCTCGAAGCGATCAAGAACTCGATCGAAGAGAAGCGTCACCAGTTCGACCTCGCGTTCGAAGAGAAGCGCAAGAAGCTCACGCAAGGCGACGAACTGCCGCCGGGCGTGCTGAAGATGGTCAAGGTGTATCTCGCGGTGAAGCGCCGTCTGCAGCCTGGCGACAAGATGGCAGGCCGTCACGGTAACAAGGGTGTCGTGTCGAAGATCGTTCCGATCGAGGACATGCCGTACATGGCCGACGGCCGTCCGGCAGACGTCGTGCTGAACCCGCTCGGCGTGCCGTCGCGGATGAACGTGGGTCAGGTTCTGGAAGTGCACCTCGGCTGGGCCGCGAAGGGTCTCGGCTGGCGTATCGGCGAAATGCTGGCGCGTCAGACGAAGATCGAGGAACTGCGCGTGTTCCTGACGAAGATCTACAACGAGTCGGGCCGCGCGGAAGATCTGGAAAGCTTCAGCGACGACGAGATCCTCGAACTGGCGAAGAACCTGCGCGAAGGCGTGCCGTTCGCGACGCCGGTGTTCGATGGTGCGACCGAAGAAGAAATGTCGAAGATGCTCGATCTGGCATTCCCGGACGACATCGCCGAACAGCTCGGCATGAATCCGTCGAAGAACCAGGTTCGTCTGTACGACGGCCGCACGGGCGAGATGTTCGAGCGTCGCGTGACGCTCGGTTACATGCACTACCTGAAGCTGCACCACTTGGTCGACGACAAGATGCACGCGCGTTCGACGGGCCCGTACTCGCTCGTGACGCAGCAGCCGCTGGGCGGCAAGGCTCAGTTCGGCGGCCAGCGTTTCGGTGAAATGGAAGTGTGGGCGCTCGAAGCGTATGGCGCATCGTACGTGCTGCAGGAAATGCTGACGGTGAAGTCGGACGACGTGACCGGCCGGACCAAGGTTTACGAGAACCTGGTCAAGGGCGATCACGTGATCGATGCAGGCATGCCGGAATCCTTCAACGTGCTCGTGAAGGAAATCCGCTCGCTCGGTATCGACATCGATCTCGACCGCAATTAATCGGACTACGGAGAGAAAGCAATGAAAGCGCTGCTCGATCTATTCAAGCAAGTCCAACAAGAAGAAGTTTTTGACGCGATCAAGATTGGTCTGGCTTCGCCGGACAAGATCCGTTCGTGGTCGTTCGGCGAAGTAAAGAAGCCGGAGACGATCAACTACCGCACGTTCAAGCCGGAGCGCGATGGTCTGTTCTGCGCGAAGATCTTCGGCCCGATCAAGGACTACGAGTGCTTGTGCGGCAAGTACAAGCGCCTGAAGCACCGCGGCGTGATCTGCGAGAAGTGCGGCGTCGAAGTGACGCTCGCGAAGGTGCGTCGTGAACGGATGGGCCACATCGAGCTGGCCTCGCCGGTCGCGCACATCTGGTTCCTGAAGTCGCTGCCGTCGCGTCTGGGCATGGTGCTCGACATGACGCTGCGCGACATCGAGCGCGTGCTGTACTTCGAAGCATACGTGGTGATCGATCCGGGCATGACGCCGCTGAAGGCGCGGCAGATCATGACCGAAGAGGATTACTACAACAAGGTCGAGGAATACGGCGACGAATTCCGTGCAGAGATGGGCGCGGAAGGCGTGCGTGAACTGTTGCGCGCGATCAACATCGACGAGCAGGTCGAGACGCTGCGCACCGAGCTGAAGAACACCGGCTCGGAAGCGAAGATCAAGAAGTACGCGAAGCGCCTGAAGGTCCTCGAGGCATTCCAGCGCTCGGGCATCAAGCCCGAGTGGATGATCCTCGAAGTGCTGCCGGTGCTGCCGCCGGAACTGCGTCCGCTCGTGCCGCTCGACGGCGGCCGCTTCGCCACGTCGGACCTGAACGACCTGTATCGCCGCGTGATCAACCGTAACAACCGGTTGAAGCGTCTGCTCGAGCTGAAGGCGCCGGAGATCATCGTCCGCAACGAAAAGCGGATGCTGCAGGAAGCCGTCGACTCGCTGCTCGACAACGGCCGCCGCGGCAAGGCGATGACGGGCGCGAACAAGCGTCCGCTGAAGTCGCTCGCGGACATGATCAAGGGCAAGGGCGGCCGCTTCCGTCAGAACCTGCTCGGCAAGCGCGTCGACTACTCGGGCCGTTCGGTCATCGTGGTCGGCCCGACGCTGAAGCTGCATCAGTGCGGTCTGCCGAAGCTGATGGCGCTCGAGCTGTTCAAGCCGTTCATCTTCAACAAGCTGGAAGTGATGGGCGTCGCGACGACCATCAAGGCTGCGAAGAAGGAAGTCGAGAACCAGACGGCGGTCGTGTGGGACATCCTCGAAGAGGTGATCCGCGAGCACCCGGTGATGCTGAACCGCGCGCCGACGCTGCACCGTCTCGGCATCCAGGCGTTCGAGCCGGTGCTGATCGAAGGCAAGGCGATCCAGCTGCACCCGCTCGTCTGCGCGGCGTTCAACGCCGACTTCGACGGTGACCAGATGGCCGTTCACGTGCCGCTGTCGCTCGAAGCGCAGATGGAAGCGCGCACGCTGATGCTCGCGTCGAACAACGTGCTGTTCCCGGCGAACGGCGATCCGTCGATCGTGCCGTCGCAGGATATCGTGCTGGGTCTGTACTACGCGACCCGCGAAGCGATCAATGCGAAGGGCGAAGGCCTGACGTTCACCGGCGTGTCGGAAGCGCTCCGCGCGTACGAAAACAAGGAAGTCGAGCTCGCATCGCGCGTGAACGTGCGGATCACCGAAATGGTCCGCAACGAGGACACGTCGGAAGGCGCGCCGCAGTTCGTGCCGAAGATCTCGCTGTACGCGACGACCGTCGGCCGCGCGATCCTGTCGGAAATCCTGCCTGCCGGCCTGCCGTTCTCGGTGCTGAACAAGCCGCTGAAGAAGAAGGAAATCTCGCGCCTCATCAACACCGCGTTCCGCAAGTGCGGTCTGCGCGCGACGGTGGTCTTTGCCGACCAGCTGATGCAGTCGGGCTTCCGTCTCGCGACGCGCGCCGGCATCTCGATCTGCGTCGACGACATGCTCGTGCCGCCGCAGAAGGAAACGATCGTCGGCGACGCCGCGAAGAAGGTGAAGGAGTACGACCGTCAATACATGTCGGGTCTCGTCACCGCGCAGGAACGCTACAACAACGTGGTCGACATCTGGTCGGCGACGTCGGAAGCGGTCGGCAAGGCGATGATGGAGCAACTGTCGACGGAGCCGGTGACGGACCGCGACGGCAACGAAACGCGCCAGGAATCGTTCAACTCGATCTACATGATGGCCGACTCGGGCGCCCGGGGTTCGGCGGTGCAGATTCGTCAGCTGGCCGGTATGCGCGGCCTGATGGCGAAGCCGGACGGCTCGATTATCGAGACGCCGATTACCGCGAACTTCCGTGAAGGCCTGAACGTGTTGCAGTACTTCATCTCGACCCACGGTGCACGTAAGGGTCTGGCTGATACGGCGCTGAAGACGGCGAACTCGGGTTACCTGACGCGTCGTCTCGTCGACGTGACGCAGGATCTCGTCGTCGTCGAGGACGATTGCGGTACGTCCAACGGCGTCGCGATGAAGGCGCTCGTCGAAGGCGGTGAAGTCGTCGAAGCGCTGCGCGACCGTATCCTTGGCCGCGTCGCGGTGGCGGACGTCGTGAATCCGGAAACGCAGGAAACTCTGTACGAATCCGGCACGCTGCTCGACGAAACGGCAGTCGAAGAGATTGAGCGCCTTGGCATCGACGAAGTGCGCGTGCGCACGGCGCTGACCTGCGAAACGCGCTACGGTCTGTGCGCGTCGTGCTACGGCCGCGACCTCGGCCGCGGCTCGCTCGTGAACGTCGGCGAAGCGGTCGGCGTGATCGCGGCGCAGTCGATCGGTGAGCCGGGCACGCAGTTGACGATGCGTACGTTCCACATCGGCGGTGCGGCATCGCGCGCGGCAGTGGCTTCGTCGGTCGAAGCGAAGAGCAACGGCACCGTGCGCTTCACGGCGACGATGCGTTACGTCACGAACGCGAAGGGCGAGCAGATCGTCATCTCGCGTTCGGGCGAGGCGATGATCACGGACGATATCGGCCGTGAGCGTGAACGCCACAAGGTGCCGTACGGCGCGACGCTGCTGCAGCTCGACGGTGCGCAGATCAAGGCGGGTACGCAGTTGGCCACGTGGGATCCGCTGACGCGTCCGATCATCACCGAGTACGGCGGTACGGTGAAGTTCGAGAACGTCGAGGAAGGCGTGACGGTCGCGAAGCAGATCGACGACGTGACCGGTCTTTCGACCCTCGTCGTGATCGACGTGAAGCGCCGCGGTTCGCAAGCTTCGAAGAGCGTGCGTCCGCAGGTGAAGCTGCTCGACGCGAACGGCGACGAAGTGAAGATCCCGGGCACGGAGCACGCGGTGCAGATCGGCTTCCAGGTCGGCGCGCTGATCACCGTGAAGGACGGTCAGCAGGTGCAGGTGGGTGAGGTGCTCGCGCGGATCCCGACCGAAGCGCAGAAGACGCGTGACATTACCGGCGGTCTGCCGCGAGTCGCCGAGCTGTTCGAAGCGCGTTCGCCGAAGGATGCGGGCATTCTCGCGGAAGTCACCGGTACGACGTCGTTCGGCAAGGACACGAAGGGCAAGCAGCGTCTCGTCATCACGGATCTCGAGGGCAACCAGCACGAGTTCCTGATTGCGAAGGAAAAGCAGGTGCTGGTCCACGATGCTCAGGTCGTCAACAAGGGCGAAATGATCGTGGACGGCCCGGCCGATCCGCACGACATCCTGCGTCTGCAGGGTATCGAGGCGCTGTCGCGCTACATCGTCGACGAAGTGCAGGACGTGTACCGTCTGCAAGGCGTGAAGATCAACGACAAGCACATCGAAGTGATCGTGCGTCAGATGCTGCGCCGCGTGCAGATCACCGACAACGGCGATACGCGTTTCATCCCTGGCGAGCAGGTCGAGCGTTCGGACATGCTGGACGAGAACGATCGCATGACCGCTGAGGACAAGCGCCCGGCGTCGTACGACAACATCCTGCTGGGTATCACGAAGGCGTCGCTGTCGACCGACTCGTTCATCTCCGCGGCATCGTTCCAGGAAACGACCCGCGTGCTGACCGAAGCCGCGATCATGGGCAAGCGCGACGATCTGCGTGGCCTGAAGGAAAACGTGATCGTCGGTCGTCTGATTCCGGCAGGTACGGGCCTCGCGTTCCACAAGGCGCGCAAGGCGAAGGAACTGTCGGATCGCGAGCGTTTCGACCAGATCGCAGCGGAAGAGGCGTTCGAGTTCGGCACGCCGGCGGCGCCCGCCGAAGAGCCGCAGCATCCGGCGGAGTAAGCGAAGCGGCGTGAGCCGCTTTGCCAGTCTGCTGATGAAGCCGCCCGGTTTCGACCGGGCGGCTTTTTTTTCGCGAACCGTTCGGCGGCGAGTCCGCCGAACGGACAACGTGCGCACGCCGTCCTCCTTTCGCTGCGGGGACGTTGGTAAAATTCCGCCAACCGGCTCTTTTCGCTGTCCTCCATCCGATCCATGTCCCGCGCGCTCGAAATTCTCAACGAAATCTTTGGCTATCCCGCCTTCCGAGGTCAACAGGGCGAGATCGTCGAGCACGTCGCCGCGGGCGGCGACTGTCTCGTGCTGATGCCGACAGGCGGGGGCAAGTCGCTCTGCTATCAAATCCCGGCGCTCGTGCGCAGCGAGGCGGGCCGCGGCGCCGGCATCGTCGTGTCGCCGCTGATCGCGCTGATGCAGGACCAGGTCGCCGCGCTTTCCGAAGTCGGCGTGCGCGCCGCGTATCTGAATTCGACGCTTTCCGGCGCCGAGGCGGCCGCGACCGAGCGCGCGCTGCGCGACGGCGACATCGATCTGCTCTACGTCGCGCCCGAGCGGCTCATGACGCCGCGCTTTCTCGATCTGATCGAGCGCGCCCGCATCGGCCTCTTCGCAATCGACGAGGCACACTGCGTGTCGCAGTGGGGGCACGATTTCCGGCCCGAATACATCCAGCTGTCGGTGCTGCACGAGCGCTTCCCGGACGTACCGCGGATCGCGCTGACGGCGACCGCTGACGCGATCACACGCGACGAGATCGTCCAGCGGCTCGCGCTCGACGACGCGCGGATTTTCGTATCGAGCTTCGATCGGCCGAACATCCGGTACCGGATCGTCGAGAAGGACAACGCGCGCGCGCAGCTGCTCGACTTCATCCGGGCGGAGCACACGAATGCGGACGGCACGACCGACGCGGGCGTCGTCTACTGCCTGTCGCGCCGCAAGGTCGAGGAGACAGCCGAGTGGCTGAAGGCGCAAGGGGTTCGCGCGCTGCCGTATCACGCGGGGATGGATTTCGAAATCCGCCAGAGGCACCAGGAGATGTTCCAGCGCGAGGAAGGCGTCGTCATGTGCGCGACGATCGCGTTCGGGATGGGCATCGACAAGCCGGACGTGCGTTTTGTCGCGCACCTCGATTTGCCGAAGAGCGTCGAAGGCTACTACCAGGAGACGGGCCGCGCGGGTCGCGACGGCATGCCCGCCAACGCGTGGATGGCGTACGGGCTCGGCGACGTGGTCCAGCAGCGCAAGATGATCGACGAGTCGGACGCCGACGACACGCACAAGCGCGTCCAGACGTCGAAGCTCGACGCGCTGCTCGGGCTGTGCGAGACGGCGTCGTGCCGCCGCGTCCGGCTGCTTGCGTATTTCGGCGAGACGAGCGCGCCGTGCGGCAACTGCGACACTTGCCTGGAGCCGCCGGCGACGTGGGATGCGACGCGCGAGGCGCGGATGGCGCTGTCGTGCGTGTTCCGGGCGCAGCGCGCGAGCGGCTTCAATTTCGGCGCGAGCCACCTGATCGAAGTGCTGCGTGGCGCGCGCAACGAGAAGGTGCTGCAGCGCGGCCACGAGAATCTCAGCACGTTCGGCATCGGCGCCGAGCTGTCCGAGCCCGAATGGCGCGCGATCTTCCGGCAGCTTGTCGCGTTCGGCTACCTCGCCGTCGATCACGGCGGATTCGGCGCGCTCGTGCTGACCGAGGCGAGCAAGCCGGTGCTGAAGGGCGAGGAGAAGGTCACGCTGCGCCGCTACGTGAAGCCGGCGCGCACCCGCCAGTCGTCGGGCCGCAGCGGCGCACGCGTCGATCCGACGGCCGGCATGAATCCGCGCGAGCGCGCATGCTGGGAGCGGTTGCGCGCATGGCGGGCGGAGACCGCGAAGAGCGACGGCGTGCCCGCGTACGTGATCTTCCATGACGCGACGCTCGCGGAGATCGCCCGCAACGCGCCGGAGTCGATCGACGACCTGCGCCATATTCCGGGGATCGGCGCGCGCAAGCTCGACCGCTTCGGCGACGAGATCCTCGAGGTCGTCGAAGCGGCCTGACGCGCGTCGCGCCCGCCTGTATTCCGGCACCAAAAATCACGCAAGCTGTTGACTCACTTGGGATTTTCGGAATATCATGCGAGGTTCCGGTTCTCGGTGGGTTGATTCCTGGGCGCAAGCCCTAGGTCGCGTGCTCGTTCCGGAGCGTCACGCACGTCGGATTTCGCTTTGCCCGAGGCCGACGCGTCGTTTTTGGTCAATTTCAGGAATAAACAATGCCAACCATCAATCAACTGGTTCGCAAAGGCCGTGCGTCGGAAACGACGAAGAGCAAGAGCCCGGCCTTGCAGGACTGCCCCCAGCGTCGCGGCGTGTGCACCCGTGTGTACACGACGACGCCGAAGAAGCCGAACTCGGCACTCCGTAAGGTCGCCAAGGTTCGCCTGACGAACGGCTTCGAAGTGATTTCGTACATCGGCGGTGAAGGCCACAACCTGCAGGAACACTCGGTTGTGCTGATCCGCGGCGGCCGTGTGAAGGACTTGCCGGGTGTGCGTTACCACATGGTTCGCGGTTCGCTGGATACGCAGGGCGTCAAGGACCGTAAGCAAGCTCGCTCGAAGTACGGCGCGAAGCGTGCGAAGGCTGCGAAGTAAGCTGCCTCTGAATGGAGATCGCCTCCGGGCGGTTAAGGCGGTGGTGCCGGATTGCCGGTGCTGTCGAGTAAGTGGTCACCCGGCCAAGCTGGTTAGTCGAGCAGATGAGATCGGGTTAGTTGGTGGCCGCGGGGCTTTCGAGCTCCAACTGAACAGGTAAAGGAAGAAACATGCCGCGTCGTCGCGAAGTCCCCAAGCGGGAAGTGTTGCCGGATCCGAAGTACGGCAACGTTGATGTAGCCAAGTTCATGAACATGCTGATGCTGTCCGGCAAGAAGTCGGTCGCTGAACGCATCGTTTATGGCGCATTCGAACAAATCCAGACCAAGGGTGGCAAGGACCCGCTGGAAGTGTTCACGGTTGCGCTCAACAACGTGAAGCCGGTGGTCGAAGTGAAGAGCCGTCGCGTTGGTGGTGCCAACTATCAGGTTCCGGTCGAAGTGCGCCCGTCGCGTCGTATGGCATTGGCGATGCGCTGGTTGCGCGAGGCTGCGAAGAAGCGTAGCGAGAAGTCGATGGCGCTGCGTCTGGCCGGTGAGCTCTCCGAAGCGGCTGAAGGCCGCGGCGGCGCAATGAAGAAGCGCGACGAAGTTCACCGGATGGCGGAAGCCAACCGGGCGTTCTCGCACTTCCGTTTCTAAGCGCCAGGCTGGGCTGTTAGCGGAAAAATTCCGGGCGGGTGCGCTTTTCGAGCGCCTCGCCCGTTTGTGTTGAGGTGTGCTGCGACAAGGGTCGCATCGCGCCAACCAATAGAGGATCAAAGTGGCTCGTAAGACTCCTATCGAGCGCTACCGCAACATCGGTATTAGCGCTCACATCGACGCCGGCAAAACGACGACGACCGAGCGCATTCTGTTTTACACCGGTGTGAACCACAAGATCGGTGAAGTTCACGACGGCGCTGCAACGATGGACTGGATGGAGCAGGAACAGGAGCGTGGCATCACGATCACGTCCGCTGCGACCACCGCCTTCTGGAAGGGCATGGGCGGCAACTATCCGGAACACCGCATCAACATCATCGACACCCCGGGGCACGTCGACTTCACGATCGAAGTGGAGCGCTCGATGCGCGTCCTCGACGGTGCGTGCATGGTCTACTGCGCAGTGGGCGGCGTGCAGCCGCAGTCGGAAACGGTGTGGCGCCAGGCGAACAAGTACAAGGTGCCGCGTCTTGCGTTCGTCAATAAGATGGACCGTACCGGCGCGAACTTCTTCAAGGTCTACGACCAACTGAAGACGCGTCTGAAGGCGAACCCGGTGCCGGTGGTGGTGCCGATCGGCGCGGAAGAGACCTTCAAGGGCGTCGTCGACCTCATCAAGATGAAGGCGATCATTTGGGACGAGGCGTCCCAAGGCACGAAGTTCGACTACGTCGACATTCCGGCTGAACTCGCCGATACGTGCAACGAGTGGCGCGAGAAGATGGTTGAAGCAGCGGCCGAATCGAGCGAAGACTTGATGAACAAGTATCTCGAGGCGGGCGAGCTGGCCGAGGCGGAAATCGTCAAGGGCCTGCGAGATCGTACGATCGCTTGCGAAATCCAGCCGATGCTGTGCGGTACCGCGTTCAAGAACAAGGGCGTGCAGCGCATGCTCGACGCCGTGATCGACTTCCTGCCGTCGCCGGTCGATATTCCGCCGGTTACGGGCGAACTCGAAAATGGCGAGAAGACGGAACGCCGCGCTGCCGACGACGAGAAATTCTCGGCGCTCGCGTTCAAGATCATGACCGACCCGTTCGTCGGCCAACTGATCTTCTTCCGCGTGTATTCGGGTGTGGTGAATTCGGGCGACA
This sequence comes from Burkholderia sp. ABCPW 14, assembly GCF_001523835.1. Classification (NCBI taxonomy): domain Bacteria; kingdom Pseudomonadati; phylum Pseudomonadota; class Betaproteobacteria; order Burkholderiales; family Burkholderiaceae; genus Burkholderia; species Burkholderia sp. ABCPW 14. Next base: position 20,274 of record NZ_LOVS01000204.1, read on the forward strand.
CGCTGCTCAACGCGACCAAGGACAAGAAGGAACGTCTCGGCCGTATTCTGCAGATGCACGCGAACCAGCGCGAAGAAATCAAGGAAGTGCGCGCCGGCGACATCGCTGCAGCGGTCGGCCTGAAGGAAGCGACGACGGGCGACACGCTGTGCGATCCGGCACATCCGATCGTGCTCGAACGCATGATTTTCCCGGAGCCGGTGATTTCGCAGGCAGTCGAGCCGAAGACGAAGGCTGACCAGGAAAAGATGGGCCTGGCGCTCAACCGTCTCGCTCAGGAAGATCCGTCGTTCCGCGTGCAGACCGACGAAGAATCGGGTCAAACGATCATTTCGGGCATGGGCGAGCTCCACCTCGAAATCCTGGTTGACCGGATGAAGCGTGAGTTCGGCGTGGAAGCGACGGTCGGCAAGCCGCAGGTGGCATACCGCGAAACCATTCGCAAGTCGGCTGCAGATGTGGAAGGCAAGTTCGTCAAGCAGTCGGGCGGCCGTGGTCAGTATGGCCATGCGGTGATTACGCTTGAGCGTAGCGAGCAAGGCAAGGGTTATGAATTCGTTGATGCGATCAAGGGCGGTGTGATTCCTCGCGAATTCATTCCTTCGGTCGACAAGGGTATTCAAGAAACCCTGAAGAGCGGTGTGATGGCAGGCTTCCCGGTGGTGGACGTCAAGGTCACGCTGACTTTCGGCTCGTACCACGACGTCGACTCGAACGAAAATGCGTTCCGCATGGCTGGTTCGATGGCGTTCAAGGAAGCAATGCGCCGCGCCGATCCGGTTCTGCTCGAGCCGATGATGGCTGTGGAAGTCGAGACGCCTGAAGATTTCATGGGCAACGTGATGGGCGATCTGTCGGGTCGTCGCGGCATTATCCAGGGCATGGATGACATGGTCGGCGGCGGCAAGATCGTTCGCGCCGAAGTGCCGCTGTCGGAGATGTTCGGCTACTCGACGTCGCTGCGTTCGCTGACGCAAGGTCGTGCAACGTACACGATGGAGTTCAAGCACTACGCTGAAGCTCCGAAGAACGTTGCTGATGCGATCATCAGCGCCAAGTCGAAGTAACTCGACAATACAACTGATTATTTTTGAAAGAAGAGAGTCATGGCAAAAGGTAAATTCGAGCGGACCAAGCCGCACGTGAACGTTGGTACGATTGGTCACGTTGACCACGGCAAGACGACGCTGACGGCAGCGATCACGACGGTGCTGACGAAGAAGTTCGGCGGCGAAGCGAAGGCATATGACCAGATCGACGCGGCGCCGGAAGAAAAGGCGCGCGGCATCACGATCAACACGGCGCACGTGGAATACGAGACGGCGAACCGCCACTACGCCCACGTCGACTGCCCGGGCCACGCTGACTATGTGAAGAACATGATCACGGGCGCGGCGCAGATGGACGGCGCGATTCTAGTGTGCTCGGCTGCGGACGGCCCGATGCCGCAAACGCGTGAGCACATTCTGCTGGCGCGTCAGGTTGGCGTTCCGTACATCATCGTGTTCCTGAACAAGTGCGACATGGTGGACGACGCGGAACTGCTCGAACTGGTCGAGATGGAAGTGCGCGAACTGCTGTCGAAGTACGACTTCCCGGGCGACGACACGCCGATCATCAAGGGTTCGGCGAAGCTGGCGCTGGAAGGCGACACGGGCGAGCTGGGCGAAGTGGCGATCATGAGCCTGGCGGACGCGTTGGACACGTACATCCCGACGCCGGAGCGCGCGGTCGATGGTGCGTTCCTGATGCCGGTGGAAGACGTGTTCTCGATCTCGGGCCGCGGTACGGTGGTGACGGGTCGTGTCGAGCGCGGCGTGGTCAAGGTTGGTGAGGAAATCGAAATCGTCGGTATCAAGCCGACGGTGAAGACGACCTGCACGGGCGTGGAAATGTTCCGCAAGCTGCTGGACCAGGGTCAGGCGGGCGACAACGTCGGTATCCTGCTGCGCGGCACGAAGCGTGAAGACGTGGAGCGCGGCCAGGTTCTGGCGAAGCCGGGTTCGATCACGCCGCACACGCACTTCACGGCTGAGGTGTACGTGCTGTCGAAGGACGAAGGTGGTCGTCACACGCCGTTCTTCAACAACTACCGTCCGCAGTTCTACTTCCGTACGACGGACGTGACGGGCTCGATCGAACTGCCGAAGGACAAGGAAATGGTGATGCCGGGCGACAACGTGTCGATCACGGTGAAGCTGATTGCGCCGATCGCGATGGAAGAAGGCCTGCGCTTCGCGATCCGCGAAGGTGGCCGTACCGTCGGCGCCGGCGTCGTCGCCAAGATCATCGAGTAATATCGACGATCCGCAGTTTGTAGTAATATTCAGCGCCCGGGGCCGGGCGCCCGCTCTCCGCGGATGTCCGGTCCTACGTTCTTTTTGTGATCCGGCGGTGCAATATCGCCTCGCTCTTTTGAAGGAATCGCCATGCAGCAGCAAAAAATCCGCATTCGCCTGAAGGCTTTCGACTATCGTCTGATTGATCAGTCGGCTGCCGAGATCGTCGACACGGCAAAGCGGACCGGCGCGATCGTCCGTGGCCCCGTGCCGCTGCCGACGCGTATCCAGCGCTTCGATATCCTCCGTTCGCCGCACGTCAACAAGACGTCGCGCGACCAGCTTGAAATCCGCACCCACCAGCGCCTGATGGACATCGTCGATCCGACCGACAAGACGGTTGACGCGCTGATGAAGCTCGACCTGCCGGCTGGCGTCGACGTGGAAATCAAGCTGCAATAAGGCTTGCAGCGCCGCCCGGCTTGCCGGGCGGCGCTAAGTCTTTGATTGCTTGCAGAAAACGAAAAGCCTCGCTATAATGCAAGGCTTTTCGCGTATTTGCGTAAAAAAGCTGGCGATCTGGGGGCTTCCTGGGTCACGGCGTTTTGTAAATTAGCCCCGACCAATCGCAGTCGGGAATGGAGAAAACGATGAGCCTTGGACTCGTAGGTCGCAAGGTTGGCATGACCCGTATTTTCACGGCTGAAGGGGATTCGATTCCCGTCACCGTGCTCGACGTGTCGGACAACCGCGTGACGCAGATCAAGACTGTTGAAACCGACGGCTACACGGCCGTGCAGGTTGCATTCGGCTCCCGCCGCGCATCGCGCGTGACGAAGCCGCTGGCAGGTCATCTCGCCAAAGCCGGTGTCGAAGCCGGTGAAATCCTCAAGGAATTCCGCATCGATGCGGCCAAGGCAGCCGAGCTGTCGAATGGCGCCATCGTCGGTCCGGATCTGTTCGAAGTGGGCCAGAAGGTCGACGTGCAAGGCGTGTCGATCGGTAAGGGCTACGCCGGCACGATCAAGCGCTACAACTTCGGTTCCGGCCGTGCGTCGCACGGTAACTCGCGCTCGCACAACGTGCCGGGCTCGATCGGTATGGCGCAGGATCCGGGTCGTGTGTTCCCGGGCAAGCGCATGACGGGTCACATGGGTGACGAGACGGTGACGGTTCAGAACCTCGAAATCGCTCGCATCGACGCCGACCGTAAGCTGCTGCTCGTCAAGGGTGCAGTTCCGGGTGCGAAGGGCGGCAAGGTTTTCGTGACGCCGGCCGTGAAGACGCGTGCCGTGAAGGGGGCGAAATAATGGAACTCAAGCTCCTGAATTCGAATGGTCAGGAAGGTGCGGTGGTCAACGCGTCGGACGTCGTGTTCGGCCGTGACTACAACGAAGCGCTGATCCACCAGGTCGTCGTTGCTTACCAGGCGAATGCTCGCCAGGGCAACCGCGCCCAGAAGGATCGCGAGCAAGTCAAGCACACGACCAAGAAGCCGTGGCGCCAGAAGGGTACGGGCCGTGCTCGTGCCGGTATGTCGTCGAGCCCGTTGTGGCGTGGCGGCGGTCGGATCTTCCCGAACTCGCCCGACGAAAACTTCTCGCACAAGGTCAACAAGAAGATGCATCGCGCAGGTCTCTGCTCGATCTTCTCGCAGCTGGCCCGCGAAGGCCGTCTGTCGGTCGTCGAGGACATCGTTCTCGAGGCACCGAAGACCAAGCTGCTGGCCGACAAGTTCAAGGCCATGGGTCTCGAATCCGTGTTGATCATCACCGACACGGTCGACGAAAACCTGTACCTCGCGTCGCGCAACCTGCCGCACGTGGCAGTTGTCGAGCCGCGCTACGCTGACCCGCTGTCGCTGATCTACTTCAAGAAAGTGCTGGTCACGAAGGCTGCGGTCGCCCAGATCGAGGAGTTGCTGTCATGAGCGAGATTCGCAAGAACGATCATCGTTTGATGCAGGTCCTGCTCGCACCGGTGATCTCCGAAAAGGCCACGCTGGTTGCCGACAAGAACGAGCAAGTCGTGTTCGAAGTCGCACCGGATGCCACGAAGCAGGAAGTGAAGGCGGCTGTCGAGCTGCTGTTCAAGGTTGAAGTTGATTCGGTCAACGTGCTGGTTCAGAAGGGCAAGCACAAGCGCTTCGGCCGCTCGATGGGCCGTCGCAAGGACGTGAAGAAGGCATACGTGTGCCTGAAGCCCGGCCAGGAAATCAACTTTGAAGCGGAGGCCAAGTAATCATGGCAATCGTGAAAGTTAAGCCGACTTCGCCGGGTCGCCGCGCGATGGTCAAGGTGGTCAACAAGGATCTGCACAAGGGCAAGCCGCACGCAGCGCTGCTCGACACGCAGAGCTCCAAGGCTGGCCGCAACAACAACGGCCGTATCACGACGCGTCACCAGGGTGGTGGTCACAAGCAGCACTACCGCGTGATCGATTTCCGTCGCACGAAGGACGGCATCCCGGCGAAGGTCGAGCGTCTCGAGTACGACCCGAACCGCAGCGCGAACATCGCGCTGGTGCTGTACGCCGACGGCGAACGCCGTTACATCATCGCGCCGAAGGGCGTGACGGTCGGCCAGCAGCTGATGTCGGGCTCGGAAGCGCCGATCCGTGCAGGTAACACGCTGCCGATCCGCAACATTCCGGTCGGTACGACGATCCACTGCATCGAAATGCTGCCGGGCAAGGGCGCGCAAATGGCGCGTTCGGCCGGTACGTCGGCGATGCTGCTGGCTCGCGAAGGCCTGTACGCGCAGGTTCGTCTGCGTTCGGGCGAAATCCGCCGCGTGCACATCGAGTGCCGCGCGACGATCGGTGAAGTCGGCAACGAAGAGCACAGCCTGCGCCAGATCGGCAAGGCCGGTGCAAATCGCTGGCGCGGTATCCGCCCGACGGTCCGTGGCGTTGCAATGAACCCGGTCGACCACCCGCACGGTGGTGGCGAAGGCAAGACTGCAGCGGGTCGCGACCCGGTGAGCCCGTGGGGCACGCCGGCGAAGGGCTTCCGTACGCGTCGCAATAAGCGCACGACGACGATGATCGTCCAGCGCCGTCACAAGCGTTAAGGAGTAGGCAATGGCACGTTCTGTTAAAAAAGGTCCGTTCTGCGACGCCCATTTGCTGAAGAAAGTTGAGGCGGCTGCAGCTTCGCGCGACAAGAAGCCGATCAAGACTTGGTCGCGTCGTTCGACGATCCTTCCGGATTTCATCGGTCTGACGATCGCCGTGCACAACGGCCGTCAACACGTTCCGGTGTACATCTCGGAAAACATGGTCGGCCACAAGCTTGGCGAGTTCGCACTGACCCGTACGTTCAAGGGTCACGCGGCCGACAAGAAGGCCAAGAAATAAGGGGCTATCAAGATGGAAGTGAAAGCAATTCATCGCGGTGCCCGCATCTCGGCGCAGAAGACGCGCCTTGTGGCTGACCAGATCCGCGGTTTGCCGGTCGACAAGGCGCTGAACGTTCTGACGTTCTCGCCGAAGAAGGCGGCTGGCATCGTGAAGAAGGTCGTGCTGTCGGCGATCGCGAATGCGGAGCACAACGAAGGCGCCGATATCGACGAGCTCAAGATCAAGAGCATCTGCGTCGACAAGGCTGCATCGCTCAAGCGCTTCACCGCGCGCGCCAAGGGCCGCGGCAACCGCATTGAGAAGCAATCCTGTCACATCACTGTGACGGTCGGGAATTAAGGGGTCATACGATGGGACAGAAAATTCATCCGACTGGCTTCCGTTTGGCCGTCAGCCGCAATTGGGCTTCGCGCTGGTACGCGAACAACAACAATTTCGCGGCGATGTTGCAGGAAGACATCGGTGTTCGTGAATACCTGAAGAAGAAGCTGAAGAACGCTTCGGTCGGCCGCGTCGTCATTGAGCGTCCGGCGAAGAACGCGCGCATCACGATTTTCAGCTCGCGTCCGGGTGTCGTCATCGGTAAGAAGGGCGAGGATATCGAACAGCTGAAGACGGAACTGCAGCGCCGCATGGGCGTTCCGGTTCACGTCAACATCGAAGAAATCCGCAAGCCGGAAACCGATGCGCAACTGATCGCCGATTCGATCACGCAGCAGCTCGAGCGCCGGATCATGTTCCGCCGCGCGATGAAGCGTGCGATGCAGAACGCGATGCGTCTTGGCGCCCAAGGCATCAAGATCATGAGCGCCGGTCGTCTGAACGGCATCGAAATCGCCCGTACCGAGTGGTACCGCGAAGGCCGCGTGCCGCTGCACACGCTGCGCGCCGACATCGACTACGCGACGTCGGAAGCGAAGACGACGTACGGCGTCATCGGCGTCAAGGTGTGGGTGTACAAGGGCGATACGCTCGGCCGCAACGACGCGCCGGTGGTGGAAGAAGTCGCCGAAGACAAGCGTCCGCGTCGCAATGCGCGTCCGGGCGACCGTCGTCCGCGCCGTGACGGCGAAGGCGGTGCTCCGGGTGCTCGCCGTGGCGCACCGCGCCGTGGCGCCGGCAAGCCGGAAGACGGCAAGACTGGAGAATAACGATGCTGCAACCGAAACGCAGGAAGTATCGCAAAGAGCAGAAGGGGCGTAACACCGGTATCGCCACGCGCGGCAACGCCGTGTCGTTCGGCGAGTTCGGCCTGAAGGCTGTCGGTCGCGGCCGTTTGACCGCGCGTCAGATCGAGGCGGCGCGTCGTGCAATGACGCGTCACATCAAGCGTGGCGGCCGCATCTGGATTCGCATCTTCCCGGACAAGCCGATTTCGCAGAAGCCGGCCGAAGTGCGGATGGGTAACGGTAAGGGTAACCCTGAGTACTACGTCGCCGAGATCCAGCCGGGCAAGATGCTGTACGAAATGGATGGCGTAACCGAAGAACTGGCACGTGAAGCGTTCCGTCTGGCCGCAGCGAAGCTGCCGCTGAAGACGACGTTCATCGTGCGTCAGCTCGGCGCCTAAGGAGAAAACATGAAGGCTTCCGAACTTCTCCAGAAAGATCAGGCCGCGCTCAACAAGGAGCTGTCGGACCTGTTGAAGGCGCAATTCGGCCTGCGCATGCAACTCGCGACCCAGCAGCTCACGAACACGAGCCAGCTGAAGAAGGTTCGTCGCGACATCGCACGTGTGCGGACCGTCCTGACTCAGAAGGCGAACCAGAAATGAACGATAGCGTGAAAACCTCGCTGAAGCGGACGCTCGTCGGTAAGGTCGTCAGCAACAAGATGGACAAGACCGTCACCGTGCTGGTCGAGCACCGCGTCAAGCACCCGATCTACGGCAAGTATGTCGTGCGTTCGAAGAAGTACCACGCGCACGATGAAGCGAACACCTACAACGAAGGCGATCTCGTCGAAATCCAGGAAACCCGTCCTGTTTCGAAGACGAAGGCCTGGGCGGTGTCGCGTCTCGTCGAGGCAGCCCGCGTGATCTAAGCGGGACCAGGCAGTAAAGGCACTTCGGCAACGAAGTGCTTGAAATCGCAAAGTTTTTGCTTGCGTGACCGGGATTATTTGTTATAATCTCGGTCTTCCCTCTTTATGGGAGCCCCGTCGCGGGCGAAGTGACTGGTGGGGGAAGCGGACTGGCGTCAGGCCTGCTCCGAAGGATTCACCGATTTGCGATGGCGGGTTTCGTTTGCCGTCGCTGCTGTTCCAACCCAAGCAGCCGATTGGCTGACGGGACCAAGACTGACCGTATGCGCCATGGTGGCGTATCCGGATTAAGTTGGGAAAGACAAACCATGATCCAGACCGAATCTCGGCTTGAAGTGGCCGACAACACGGGTGCGCGTGAAGTCATGTGCATCAAGGTGCTCGGCGGCTCGAAGCGTCGTTATGCCAGCATTGGCGACATCATCAAGGTGAGCGTCAAAGAGGCAACGCCGCGCGGGCGCGTGAAGAAAGGCGAAATCTACAATGCCGTGGTGGTCCGCACCGCCAAGGGCGTTCGTCGTCAAGACGGCTCGCTGATCAAGTTCGACGGCAACGCCGCTGTGCTTTTGAATAACAAGCTCGAGCCGATCGGCACCCGTATCTTCGGGCCGGTCACGCGTGAGCTGCGTAGCGAGCGATTCATGAAGATCGTCTCGCTGGCGCCGGAAGTGCTGTAAGGAGTCGCGATGAACAAGATTCGCAAGGGTGACGAAGTGATCGTCGTCACCGGCAAGGACAAGGGCAAGCGCGGTGTCGTGCTGGCCGTGGGCGCCGAGCATGTGACGGTCGAGGGTATCAATCTCGTCAAGAAGCATGTGAAGCCGAACCCGATGAAGGGTACGACGGGCGGTGTGGAAGCGAAGACGATGCCGCTGCATATTTCGAACGTCGCGCTGGTCGACGCGAACGGCAAGGCTTCGCGTGTTGGCATCAAGGTCGAGGATGGCAAGAAGGTTCGCTTCCTGAAGACGACCGGTGCCGTCCTGAGCGCCTGACGCTGCGGAGTAGAGAAATGGCACGTTTTCAAGAGTTTTATAAAGAGAAGGTTGTTCCCGGCCTGATCGAGAAGTTCGGCTACAAGTCGGTCATGGAAGTGCCGCGCATCACCAAGATCACCCTGAACATGGGCCTTGGCGAAGCGGTCGCCGACAAGAAGATCATCGAGAACGCCGTTGGCGATCTGACGAAGATCGCGGGTCAAAAGCCGGTCGTGACGAAGGCTCGCAAGGCAATCGCGGGCTTCAAGATCCGCCAGGGCTACCCGATCGGCGCGATGGTCACGCTGCGCGGCCGTGCGATGTACGAATTCCTCGATCGTTTCGTGACGGTTGCGCTGCCCCGCGTGCGCGACTTTCGCGGCGTGTCGGGTCGTGCTTTCGATGGCCGCGGCAACTACAACATCGGTGTGAAAGAGCAGATCATTTTCCCCGAAATCGATTACGACAAGATCGACGCGCTGCGTGGGCTGAACATCAGCATCACGACGACCGCGAAGACCGACGACGAAGCGAAGGCTCTGCTCGCCAGCTTCAAGTTCCCGTTCAGAAACTGAGGTTACCGTGGCTAAACTGGCACTGATCGAACGTGAAAAGAAGCGCGCTCGCCTTGCGCAAAAGTACGCTCCGAAGCGTGCTGAACTGAAGGCGATCATCGACGACGCGAGCAAGTCCGAAGAAGAGCGTTACGCCGCTCGTCTGGAACTGCAACAACTGCCCCGCAACGCAAACCCGACCCGCAAGCGTAACCGTTGCGCGATCACGGGTCGTCCGCGTGGCACGTTCCGCAAGTTCGGCCTCGCGCGCAACAAGATTCGTGAAATCGCATTCCGTGGCGAGATTCCTGGCCTGACCAAGGCGAGCTGGTAATAGGAGAAACATAAATGAGCATGAGTGATCCTATCGCCGATATGCTGACTCGCATCCGCAACGCGCAGATGGTCGAGAAGGTTTCGGTGGCGATGCCCTCGTCGAAGGTCAAGGTTGCGATCGCGCAGGTCCTGAAGGACGAAGGCTATATCGACGATTTCGCCGTGAAGGCGGACGGCGCGAAGGCCGAACTGAACATCGCGTTGAAGTACTACGCGGGTCGTCCGGTCATCGAGCGCCTCGAGCGCGTGTCGAAGCCGGGTCTGCGCGTGTACCGCGGCCGTAACGAGATTCCGCAGGTCATGAACGGCCTCGGTGTGGCAATCGTGTCGACGCCGAAGGGCGTGATGACCGACCGCAAGGCGCGCGCTACGGGCGTCGGCGGCGAAGTCATCTGCTACGTCGCTTAAAGCCGAAAGGAGAGAGGAACATGTCTCGAGTAGGTAAGAGCCCGATCGCGCTGCAAGGCGCGGAAGTCAAGCTGGCCGACGGCTCCATCACCGTCAAGGGGCCGCTGGGCACGATCACGCAAGCGGTCAATCCGCTCGTGAGCGTGGCGAACAACGACGGCACGCTGAACCTGTCGCCGGTTGACGACAGCCGCGAAGCAAATGCACTGTCGGGCACGATGCGCGCGATCATCGCGAACATGGTGCACGGCGTGACCAAGGGTTTCGAGCGCAAGTTGACGCTGGTTGGCGTCGGTTATCGTGCGCAAGCGCAAGGCGACAAGCTGAACCTGTCGCTGGGTTTCTCGCACCCGGTGGTGCACCAGATGCCGGAAGGCGTCAAGGCTGAAACCCCGACGCAAACCGAAATCGTGATCAAGGGGATCAACAAGCAACAAGTCGGTCAAGTGGCTGCGGAAGTCCGCGGTTACCGTCCGCCGGAGCCGTACAAGGGCAAGGGCGTGCGCTATTCCGACGAGGTTGTGATCCTCAAAGAAACGAAGAAGAAGTAAGGGTGCGCAATCATGGATAAGACTCAATCTCGCCTGCGCCGCGCTCGCCAGACGCGTATCAAGATCGCTGAGTTGCAGGTCGCGCGTCTCGCCGTGCATCGCACGAACACGCACATCTACGCGCAAGTGTTTTCGCCCTGCGGCACCAAGGTGCTCGCCAGCGCGTCGACGCTCGAAGCGGAAGTGCGTGCTCAGCTTGCCGACAAGTCGGGCAAGGGTGGCAACGTTAATGCTGCGACGCTGATCGGCAAGCGCATTGCTGAGAAGGCCAAGGCCGCCGGCATCGAATCCGTCGCCTTCGACCGCTCGGGCTTCCGCTACCACGGCCGTGTGAAGGCGCTGGCTGAGGCAGCTCGTGAAGCTGGGCTCAAGTTCTAAGGAAGGAATTCGTCATGGCAAAGATGCAAGCGAAAGTTCAGGCTGACGAGCGCGACGACGGCCTTCGCGAAAAAATGATTTCGGTCAATCGCGTGACCAAGGTCGTGAAGGGTGGCCGGATTCTCGGCTTCGCCGCGCTGACCGTGGTCGGTGATGGTGACGGCCGTATCGGTATGGGCAAGGGCAAGGCGAAGGAAGTGCCGGTCGCTGTCCAGAAGGCAATGGAACAGGCTCGCCGCAACATGTTCAAGGTGCCGCTCAAGAACGGCACGTTGCAACACGAAGTGCACGGCAAGCACGGCGCGTCGGCAGTCCTCCTCGCTCCGGCGAAGGGCGGCACGGGCGTGATCGCCGGCGGCCCGATGCGCGCGGTGTTCGACGTGATGGGTGTGCAGAACGTTGTTGCGAAGAGCCACGGTTCGACGAATCCGTACAACCTCGTTCGTGCGACGCTGGACGGCCTGCGCAAGCAGTCGACCCCGGCCGACATCGCGGCGAAGCGCGGCAAGTCCGTCGAAGATATTTTGGGCTAAGCCCAGGTGGTCACCATGTCTGAAAAAACTGTCAAGGTTCAGCTCGTGAAGAGCCTGATCGGGACCCGCGAAACGCACCGCGCTACCGTGCGCGGTTTGGGTCTGCGCCGTCTCAACTCGGTCAGCGAACTGCAGGATACGCCGGCGGTGCGCGGAATGATCAACAAGGTCTCGTACCTCGTGAAGGTCATCGGTTAAGCGGCCGACTACGGATCAAGGAGTTGATATGGAATTGAATAACCTGAAGCCGGCCGAAGGCGCGAAGCACGCTAAGCGCCGCGTCGGTCGCGGCATCGGTTCTGGCCTCGGCAAGACGGCCGGCCGTGGTCACAAGGGTCAGAAATCGCGTTCGGGCGGCTTCCACAAGGTCGGCTTCGAAGGCGGTCAGATGCCGCTGCAGCGTCGTCTGCCGAAGCGCGGCTTCACGTCGCTGACGAAGGAATTCGTCGGTGAAGTGCGCCTCTCCGACCTCGAGAAGCTGCCGGTCGACGAAATCGATCTGCTCGCTCTGAAGCAAGCCGGCCTCGTCGGCGAACTGACGAAGAGCGCGAAGATCATCGCGACGGGCGAACTGAAGCGCAAGATCGTCGTCAAGGGTCTGGGTGCGACGAAGGGTGCGCGCGCCGCGATCGAAGCGGCTGGCGGTTCGTTTGCCGAGTGACACGCAACGCGTGCCGTCACTAGCATTTGCATCGGAGAAGATACTTGGCTAACAGTCCGAGTCTCGCAAAACCCGGTCGAAGCACGGCGAAGTTCGGCGATCTGCGCCGGCGTGCAATGTTCTTGCTGCTGGCGCTGATCGTCTATCGCATCGGCGCGCACATTCCGGTGCCGGGCATCGACCCGGATCAACTGGCGAAGCTGTTCCAGAGCCAGGCGGGCGGCATCCTGGGCATGTTCAACATGTTCTCGGGTGGCGCGCTGTCACGCTTCACGATCTTTGCGCTGGGGATCATGCCGTACATTTCGGCATCGATCATCATGCAGCTGATGGCGATCGTGTCGCCGCAACTCGAGGCGCTAAAGAAGGAAGGGCAGGCCGGACAGCGGAAGATCACGCAGTACACGCGGTACTTCACCGTGGTGCTCGCGACGTTCCAGGCTTTCGGCATTGCCGCCGCGCTGGAGAACCAGCCGGGGCTCGTGACCGATCCGGGCGCGGTGTTCCGTCTGACGACGGTCGTCACGCTGGTGACGGGCACGATGTTCCTGATGTGGCTCGGCGAGCAGATCACCGAGCGTGGTCTCGGCAACGGTATCTCGATCATCATCTTCGGCGGGATCGCAGCAGGGTTCCCGAATGCCGTCGGTGGGCTGTTCGAGCTGGTGCGCACGGGTTCGATGAGCATCATTTCGGCGATCATTATCGTCGTTCTGATTGCCGCGGTGACTTACCTGGTCGTGTTCATCGAACGCGGTCAGCGCAAGATCCTCGTGAACTACGCGAAGCGCCAGGTCGGCAACAAGATCTACGGCGGGCAGTCGTCGCACCTGCCGCTGAAGCTGAACATGTCGGGCGTGATCCCGCCGATCTTCGCGTCGTCGATCATTCTGTTCCCGGCGACGATCCTGAGCTGGTTCAGCTCGGGCGAGCGCAAGGGCTTGCTGTCCGATACGCTGCACAACGTCGCGGAAGCGCTGAAGCCGGGCCAGCCGGTGTACGTGCTGTTATACACGCTGGCAATCGTGTTTTTCTGCTTCTTCTACACCGCGCTGGTGTTCAACAGCAGGGAAACCGCGGACAACCTGAAGAAGAGCGGCGCGTTCGTGCCGGGCATCCGTCCGGGTGACCAGACCGCCCGGTACATCGACCGGATCCTTACGCGTCTCACACTGGCCGGTGCGGTCTACATCGTCTTCGTGTGTCTGCTGCCAGAGTTCCTGGTGCTGCGCTGGAACGTGCCGTTTTATTTTGGTGGAACGTCGCTGCTGATCATTGTCGTCGTCACGATGGACTTCATGGCGCAGGTGCAGTCGTACGTTATGTCGCAACAGTATGAGTCGCTGCTCAAGAAGGCCAACTTCAAGGGCGGCAACATCCCAATGCGTTAAAAAGGACCTATGGCCAAGGACGATGTAATCCAGATGCAGGGTGAGGTGATCGAAAACCTTCCGAATGCGACCTTCCGGGTGAAGCTGGAAAACGGCCATGTCGTATTGGGGCATATCTCCGGAAAGATGCGGATGCACTACATCCGTATCCTTCCCGGCGACAAGGTGACGGTTGAGTTGACGCCTTACGATCTGTCTCGTGCACGGATCGTGTTCCGGGCGAAGTGATTTAGAAAAAGGGTAATATCATGAAAGTGATGGCATCGGTTAAGCGCATTTGCCGCAATTGCAAGATCATCAAGCGCAAAGGCGTGGTTCGCGTGATCTGCAGCTCGGATCCGCGTCACAAGCAACGTCAAGGCTGACTGCGCGTTTGTTTGCGCTTTTTGTTTGAGGAACAACAATGGCTCGTATCGCAGGGGTTAACATCCCGAACCACCAGCATACCGAAATCGGTCTGACGGCGATTTTTGGTATCGGTCGCACGCGCGCGCGCAGCATTTGCGCGACTTCTGGTGTGGCTTTCTCGAAGAAGGTCAAGGACCTGACCGACGCAGACCTCGAAAAGCTGCGTGAAGAAATAGGCAAGTTTGTCGTCGAAGGCGATCTGCGCCGTGAAGTGACGATGAACATCAAGCGCCTGATGGATCTCGGCTGCTATCGCGGCGTGCGTCATCGCAAGGGCCTGCCCCTGCGCGGCCAGCGTACGCGTACGAACGCCCGTACTCGCAAGGGTCCGCGTCGCGCAGCGCAAGCGCTGAAGAAATAAGCGGAACTGACAGTTACAGGAAAACGTAATGGCTAAGGCTTCGAACTCCGCGGCGCAACGCGTTCGCAAAAAGGTTAAGAAGAACGTTGCTGAAGGCGTGGTGCACGTTCACGCGTCGTTCAACAACACGATCATCACGATCACCGATCGCCAGGGCAATGCGCTGGCGTGGGCGACGTCGGGCGGTCAGGGCTTCAAGGGCTCGCGCAAGTCGACGCCGTTCGCCGCACAGGTGGCTGCCGAGTCGGCCGGCCGCGTGGCGATGGAATATGGCGTGAAGAATCTGGAAGTGCGGATCAAGGGTCCTGGCCCGGGCCGTGAGTCGGCAGTGCGTGCACTGCACGGCCTCGGCATCAAGATCACCGCGATTTCGGATGTGACGCCGATTCCGCACAACGGCTGCCGTCCGCCGAAGCGTCGCCGCATCTAACGATGCGTTGGCGCCTTGCCTGTCGCCGCTATGCGTCGACGGGCTGCGCGTTTTTGATGGCGCATTTGATTGATTAAGTCCACCGTTCGCCCCAAAGGGCGCGAACTAGCGCGGATTCAGGTCCGCGTGACTGATAGATAGAGGAATGCAAAGTGGCACGTTATATCGGCCCTAAAGCCAAGCTGTCCCGCCGTGAAGGCACCGATCTGTTCCTGAAGAGCGCGCGCCGCTCGCTCGCCGACAAGTGCAAGCTCGACAGCAAGCCGGGTCAGCACGGCCGTACCTCGGGTGCGCGCACGTCGGACTACGGCACGCAGCTCCGCGAAAAGCAGAAGGTCAAGCGCATCTATGGCGTGCTGGAGCGTCAGTTCCGCCGCTACTTCGCTGAAGCCGATCGCCGCAAGGGCAACACGGGTGAAAACCTGCTGCAATTGCTCGAGTCGCGTCTCGACAACGTCGTGTACCGCATGGGCTTCGGTTCGACCCGCGCTGAAGCGCGTCAGCTCGTGAGCCACAAGGCCATCACGCTGAACGGCGTCGTCGCGAATATCCCGTCGCAGCAAGTGAAGGCTGGCGACGTGATCTCGATTCGCGAAAAGTCGAAGAAGCAGGCCCGTATCGTCGAAGCGCTGTCGCTGGCCGAGCAAGGCGGCCTGGCGAGCTGG
The DNA here is from genome assembly GCF_001523835.1 of Burkholderia sp. ABCPW 14. Classification (NCBI taxonomy): domain Bacteria; kingdom Pseudomonadati; phylum Pseudomonadota; class Betaproteobacteria; order Burkholderiales; family Burkholderiaceae; genus Burkholderia; species Burkholderia sp. ABCPW 14. The sequence goes on from NZ_LOVS01000204.1 coordinate 35,609, forward strand.
GTTGCGGTCGATGCGAAGAAATTCGAAGGCACGTTCAAGCAAGTGCCGGAGCGCGCCGACATCGCGGGCGACATCAACGAAAGCCTGATCGTCGAATTGTATTCGCGTTAATCCGATTGATGGCCGAGGAATCCTGCTCATTGCGTTTCGCAAGGCGGGGCCTCGGCTGTTCATTTTCAGGTTGTTACCGGTCAGCCTTATCGGTGTAACGAGCCGAGGGTATTGAAAAGGAAAACCTATGCAAACCAGTTTGTTGAAACCCAAGATCATCGCCGTGGAATCGCTTGGTGAGAACCACGCGAAGGTGGTGATGGAGCCGTTCGAACGCGGTTACGGCCACACCTTGGGCAATGCGCTTCGCCGCGTACTGCTGTCGTCGATGGTCGGCTATGCGCCGACCGAAGTGACGATCGCCGGTGTCGTGCACGAGTATTCGACGCTTGATGGTGTGCAAGAGGACGTCGTCAACCTGCTGCTGAACCTGAAGGGCGTGGTGTTCAAGCTGCATAACCGCGACGAAGTCACGGTGACGCTGCGCAAGGAAGGCGAAGGCGTCGTGACGGCCGGCGATATCGAGCTGGCCCACGACTGCGAAGTCATCAACCCGAATCACGTGATCGCGCATCTGTCGAAGGGCGGCAAGCTCGACGTGCAGATCAAGGTCGAGAAGGGCCGCGGCTACGTGCCGGGCAACGTGCGCCGCTACGGCGACGAAACGGCGAAGATCATTGGCCGCATCGTCCTCGACGCGTCGTTCTCGCCGGTTCGCCGCGTGAGCTATGCGGTCGAGAGCGCGCGTGTCGAACAGCGTACCGACCTCGACAAGCTCGTGATGAACATCGAAACGAGCGGCGTCATCACGCCGGAAGAAGCGATCCGCCAATCGGCACGCATCCTCGTCGACCAGCTGTCCGTGTTCGCGGCGCTGGAAGGCACGGAAACGGCCGCGGAAGCGCCGTCGCGCGCGCCGCAGATCGACCCGATCCTGCTGCGTCCGGTCGATGATCTCGAACTGACCGTCCGTTCGGCGAACTGCCTGAAGGCCGAGAACATCTACTACATCGGCGACCTGATCCAGCGCACGGAAAACGAGCTGCTGAAGACGCCGAATCTCGGCCGCAAGTCGCTCAACGAGATCAAGGAAGTGCTCGCTTCGCGCGGTCTCACGCTGGGCATGAAGCTCGAGAACTGGCCGCCGGCTGGTCTCGACAAGTAATCCCGGTTATCGCTGTAACTGGTCAAGGTGCGGATTTTCTTTTAGAATCCGCATCTTGCTTTTTTCCATACCGGCCCGTGCGCCTGTTTTTCCGCGCGATAGAAGAGCTGGATCAAAACTTTGAATCAAGGAAACTGAAATGCGTCACCGTCATGGTCTGCGGAAACTGAACCGCACGAGCAGCCACCGTCTGGCTATGCTCCGCAACATGTCCAACTCGCTGATCGAGCACGAAGTCATCAAGACGACGCTGCCGAAGGCGAAGGAACTCCGTAAAGTCGTCGAGCCGCTGATCACGCTAGGCAAGAAGCCGTCGCTCGCGAACCGCCGCCTGGCGTTCAACCGCCTGCGCGATCGCGATTCCGTCGCGAAGCTGTTCGACGTCCTCGGCCCGCGCTTCGCGAACCGTCCGGGCGGCTACCTGCGCATCCTGAAGTTCGGTTTCCGCGTCGGCGACAATGCACCGATGGCGCTCGTCGAACTGCTCGACCGTCCGGAAGTCGAAGAGACCGAAAACGTCCAGGAAGCCGAATAAGCGTCTTCCGGTACGTAGCACGAAGGGCCAAGCGATGCTTGGCCCTTTTTGTTTTCGTTGATTGATTCCGTGCGTCGGATTGACGCGGCGCGCATCGTCCACGCGCTTTCACGACGTGCGATACGATATGACGTTTCAACGCAAACGACGGAGACGCGAATGGTGATCGTGATGATGTTGACGACCGTGCCCGACGCCGCCGCCGCCCACGCGCTCGCCGACGGCGCGCTGTCGGCCCGGCTCGCCGCGTGCGTGTCCGAGCTCGGCGCGATCCGTTCGAGCTACCATTGGCAGGGCAAGGTCGAGACGGCCGCCGAGATCCAGCTCCTGTTCAAGACGAGCGCCGTGCGGGCGCTGGAACTCGAGCGGTATATCCAGTCGCACCATCCGTACGACGTCCCGGAGATCGTCTCGTGGCAGGCGACGGCCTCCGCCGCCTACGGCCAGTGGGTCGCCACCGAAACTCAGCGTTCATTCCATGTTTAGCCGTATTCCGCTTCACGCGCAGTCCCGCCTCCGCTTCCTGCTCGCCGTCGTCGCAATGCTCGGCGTGCTGCTCGGCGCGTCGTTCGCGGCGCGCGCCGCAGACGACTTTCTCGATCCCGCGGTCGCGTTCAGATTCAGCGCGAGCGAGGCGCCGGGACAGGTCGACATCCATTTCAAGATCGCCGACGGCTATTACATGTATCGCGAGCGGTTCGCGTTCGCCGTGAAAAGCGGCTCGGCGACGCTCGGCGAGCCGCAACTGCCGGCCGGACACGTGAAGTTCGATCCGACGTTCCAGAAGAACGTCGAAACCTACCGCGGCGACCTGACGGTCCATCTGCCGGTCAAGCAGGCGTCGGGGCCATTCGAGCTCGCGGTGACGTCGCAGGGCTGCGCCGACGAAGGGATCTGCTATCCGCCCGCCGAGCATGTCGCGCGGATCGACGGCGCGGCGCTCGGCGCCGCCGGAGCGACGCCGGTGGCCGCGGCCGGTGCCGATCCGTCCGCGACCGACGGCGGCAGCTGGTACGAGCGTGTGACGAGCGCCGACTACGCGCGCTCGCTGCTCGAAGGGCACGGGTTCCTGACGATCATCGCACTCTATTTCGTGGCCGGCATGGTGCTGAGCCTGTTGCCGTGCTCGTATCCGATGATTCCGATCCTGTCGGCGATCATCGTCGGCGAAGGCGCGCATGCGACGCGCACGCGCGCCTTCGCGTTGTCGCTCACCTACGTGATCGGCATGGCGCTCGTTTATACGGCGCTCGGCGTCGCGGCCGCACTGGTCGGGCAGAGCCTCGGCGCCTGGCTGCAGAATCCGTGGGTGCTCGGCGCGTTCGCGCTGCTCCTCACGGTGTTCGCGCTGCTGTTGATCGGCGGAATCGACATCGCGTTGCCGCAGCGTTGGCAGAGCGGCGCCGCGCAGACTTCCGGGCCGCGCAAGGGCGGGCGCTTCGCCGCCGTTGCAACGATGGGCGCATTGTCGGCGTTCGTTGTCGGCGCGTGCATGACCGCGCCGCTTTTCGCGGTACTCGCGTTCATCGCGCATACCGGCAACGCGTTTCTCGGTGGCGCGGCGCTCTTTTCGATGGGGCTCGGGCTCGGCGTTCCGCTCCTCGTCATCGGGCTCGGCGCGGGCACGGTGCTGCCGCGCGCCGGCGCCTGGATGGACGGCGTGAAGGTGTTTTTCGGCGTCGTGCTGCTCGCCGCCGCGCTGTGGATCGTCTGGCCGGTGCTGAACGCCGCGTCGCAGCTCGGCCTGGGCGCGTTGTGGCTGCTGCTCGCCGCCGCTGCGCTCGGGCTCTTCACGCCGCATTCGGGCTCGTCGTCGATCTGGCGCCGCCTCGGGCGCGGGCTCGGCGCCGCGCTCGCGATCTGGGCCGCGACGCTCCTCGTCGGCTTGGCAGCGGGCTCGACCGATCCGCTGCGCCCGCTCGCGGTGCTGGCGGCGCGCGCGGCGCCCGGCGGCGCAGTGGCGAGTGCCGGCGCGGCCGCGCACGAAGGGCCGGCGTTCGCGCCGGTGCGTTCGGTCGCCGAGCTCGACGAGATCGTGAAGACGTCGACGCAGCCCGCGATGCTCGACTTCTATGCGGACTGGTGCGTGAGTTGCAAGGAGATGGAGCATTTGACGTTCTCCGACGCGCGCGTCGAGGCGCGGCTCGCGCAAATGCATCTCGTGCGCGCGGACGTCACGGCGAACACGCCGGACGATCAGGCGCTCTTGAAGCGTTTCGGGTTGTTTGGGCCGCCCGGCATCATCGTGTTCGATCGGAACGGGCAGGAGCGCGGACGTGTCGTCGGCTATCAGTCCGCGGATCGTTTCCTGCGCAGTCTCGATCGCATGGCGCTGCCGCCCGCGTCGTCGGCGTCGTGACGGATCGAAGCGGGCCGCGCGATCGGATTCGTGCCGTGCCCATTGCCGTCGTCGCCCGTTAATCAGGTGCAAATAAAAACGGCGAGGCTCGATGCCTCGCCGTTTTTATTTTCACAGCCGGCGCGCCCCGCTTTATTCGCGGGACGCCGGCCGCACGCTTACTTCTGTGCGCGCAGCAGCCGCGCCGCGTCGAGCGCGAAGTACGTGAGGATGCCGTCCGCACCCGCACGCTTGAACGCGAGCAGCGATTCGAGCACGGCCTTGTCGTGATCGAGCCAGCCGTTCTGCGCGGCGGCCTTCAGCATCGCGTACTCACCGCTCACCTGGTAGACGTAGGTCGGGAAGCGGAATGCGTCCTTCACGCGGCGCACGATGTCGAGGTACGGCATGCCGGGCTTCACCATCACCATGTCCGCGCCTTCTTCGATGTCGAGACGCACTTCGCGCAGCGCCTCGTCGCTGTTGGCCGGGTCCATCTGGTAGGTCATCTTGTTGCTCTTGCCGAGATTCGACGCGGAGCCGACCGCGTCGCGGAACGGGCCGTAGAACGCGGACGCGTACTTCGCGGAGTACGCCATGATCCGCGTGTAGATGTGGCCGTCGCTCTCGAGCATCTCGCGCACCGCGCCGATGCGGCCATCCATCATGTCCGACGGCGCGACGATGTCGACCCCCGCTTCCGCCTGCGCGCGCGCCTGCTCGACGAGGAGCTCGAGCGTTTCGTCGTTGAGCACGTAGCCGGACTCGTCTAGCACGCCGTCCTGGCCGTGGCTCGTGTACGGATCGAGCGCGACGTCGGTCAGCACGCCGAGTTCCGGGAAGCGGCGCTTCAGCTCGCGCACCGCGCGCGGGATCAGCCCTTCGGGGTTGGCGGCTTCGCGGCCGTCGGGCGTCTTCAGCGACGGCTCGATCGCCGGAAAGAGCGACAGGACCGGCACGCCGAGCGCGACGCACTGCTCGGCGACGCCCATCAGCAGATCGACCGACACGCGTTCGACGCCCGGCATCGACGGCACCGGCTGGCGCACGTTCGTGTCTTCGACGACGAACACGGGATAGATCAGGTCGTTCGTGGTGAGGATGTTTTCGCGCATCAGGCGGCGCGAGAAATCGTCGCGACGCATGCGGCGCGGACGGTACAGGGGATGGATGCTCATGGCGGAATGGCTGGGACCCGTGTTCGAAGGAAGCTTACAGTTCCCTTCGGTAAACTTTTGAGACAATGGTATATGATAGCGATCGAGCAACGCGCACTGCGCAATGCTCCCCGCTTCTCCTCCCTGAGCGGGTGCCTGTCGTTTTTCGATTAGGCTGTTTAACCCGCCGTTCAACGGCGGGTTTTTTTATGGGCCGCATTTATGGGCCGCACGAATCGAATCGCGACATCCGTCAGGCAGGCGCGGCTTCACAACGCACGCTGCACGATCGTCATTCTGCTACAGCGCCGCGATCTTCGTCGGCGGCCGCGGGCCGCACCCAGCTCTCGATCAACGCATGCGCGTCGTCGAGCCCCGTGCGCTTCAGCGCCGAGAAGAGCTGCACGGTCAGCTTGCCCGCGTAGCCGGCGTCCCGATACGCGTCGAGGCCCTTCTGCGTCGCGCGCAGCGCGTTGATGCTTTCCTGTCGCGTCAATTTGTCGCACTTCGTCAGCAGCGTGTGAATCGGCTTGCCGGTCGGCGCGAACCATTCGATCATCCGGCGATCGAGCTCGGTGAGCGGCCGGCGCGAATCCATCATCAGGATCATGCCGCGAAGTTGCGGGCGGGTCTGCAGGTACATCGACAGCAACTGCTCCCAGTGCGCCTTCGCGACGCCCGGCACTTCCGCGTAGCCGTAGCCCGGCAGGTCGACGAGGTTCGCGACGGGCTCCGCCGCCGGGCCGACCGAGAAATAGTTGATGTGCTGCGTGCGTCCGGGCGTTTTCGACGCGAAAGCGAGCCGCTTCTGATTGCAAAGCACGTTGATCGCCGTCGATTTGCCGGCGTTCGAGCGGCCGGCGAACGCGATTTCGGGCTGCACGGTCGGCGGCAGGTCGCGCAGATGATTGACGGTCGTGAGGAAGCGGGCTTGATGGAGCAAGAAGGCCATGGGACAGGAGGGAGACTGGCGGCGCGGGCCGCGCGGTGGGAGGCGGGGAGCCCCGAGGTAGCCCTGATGGGCACCGGGGCTTTCATCGGGGTATTGTACAATACGACGCATTTGCCGCAGGCGGTGGAAGCTGATGAGCGCGCTTCTACGGTAGACTGGGCGCCGTCGTTTTTTGCAGAACCTCACAACTCCCACAAGACGAAACAAGGTGTGCGAATGAATCGACTGAGCAAGTCTCTGGTGGTGCTTCAGTTCGCAGTAGCAGGGCTCGTTGGTTTCATGGCGGAGGTAAAAGCGGCGGATGCGGCAAAGCCGGATCTCGACCGGGGCAAGGCGATCGCGGCGCAAGTGTGCGTGGCGTGCCACGGCGTCGACGGCAACAGTGCGACGGGCTCGTTCCCGAAGCTCGCCGGTCAGCACCCCGATTATCTGGTCAAGCAGTTGCACGATTTCAAGACGCAGCCGGGCGCGAAGGGGCCGGTGCGCGTCAATTCCGTGATGGTCGGATTCGCGAGCGCGCTGAACGATCAGGATGCGCGCAGCGTCGCCGCCTATTACGGGTCGCAGTCGGTCAAGCTCGGCGCCGCGCGCAACGCGGCCACCGTGCCGGTCGGTCAGAAGATCTATCGCGGCGGTATCGCCGAGAAAGGCGTGCCCGCCTGCGCGAGCTGCCACGGGCCGACGGGACAGGGCATTCCGGTCCAGTATCCGCGGCTGTCGGGCCAGTGGGCGGACTACACGGTCGCGCAGTTGACCGCGTTCCAGCAGGGTACGCGCAACAACGAGGCGATGCATCAGATCGCGCTCCGGCTGACGGACAGCGAAGTCAAGGCCGTCGCCGATTACATCGCCGGCCTGCACTGAGCCGATCCCGGTTCGCGAGCCGGATGAACGAGCCGGCCGTCCACGCGGCGGCCGCTAGAACAAGAAAAGGGTGGGGCGCCGCCGAAGCACGGCCGCCTTACCCTTTTTTGCTGTGAGTTGGAGTTCGAATGAGCGTTACCACATCGGGGTTGCAGTCGAGAGCGGGCCAGTCCGCGATCAAGCGTACGGTCGAGCTGCTGAGCTCGATGCGTTTTGCGATCGCGCTGCTCGTCGTCCTGTCGATCGCGAGCATCATCGGCACGGTCCTCACGCAGGACGATCCGTATCCTAACTACGTCAATCAGTTCGGCCCGTTCTGGGCCGACATCTTCCGCTCGCTCAGCCTCTATACGGTCTACAGCGCGTGGTGGTTCATGCTGATCCTGATTTTCCTCGTCGTGTCGATTTCGCTTTGCGTGATCCGCAACGCGCCGAAGATGGTCGCCGACGCGAAGAGCTGGAAGGACAAGGTCCGCGAAGGCAGCCTGCGCGCGTTCCATCACAGGGCCGAGTTCGCGGTCGCAGGCGATCGCGCGCGCGCGACGCAGACCATTGCTGCGTTCGTCGCGAAGGCGGGCTACCGGCTCGTCGTGCGCGAATCGGACGGCGCGACGCTCGTCGCCGCGAAGCGCGGCGCGTTGACGAAGTTCGGCTACATCGCCGCGCACCTCGCGATCGTCGTGATCTGTATCGGCGGCCTGCTCGACAGCAACCTGCCGATCAAATTTCAGATGTGGATGTTCGGCAAGAGCCCCGTCAACTCGAGCGCGCCGATTAGCGAGATCGGCGCCGAGCACCGGCTTGCCGCGTCGAACCCGACGTTCCGCGGCTACGCCTGGGTGCCGGAGGGCCAGTACGTGTCGACCGCGATCCTCAATCAGCCGACCGGTTCGCTGATCCAGGATCTGCCGTTCTCGATCCAGCTCGAGAAGTTCATCGTCGACTATTACTCGACCGGCATGCCGAAGCTCTTCGCGAGCGACATCGTCGTCGTCGATCGCGAGACCGGCAAGCGGATTCCCGTGCGCGTCGAAGTCAACAAGCCGTTCACGTACAAGGGCGTGTCAATCTACCAGTCGAGCTTCCAGGACGGCGGCTCGTTGATGGAAATGACCGCGTATCCGATGACGGGCTCGAGCGCCGCGACATTCCCGTTCAAGGGCACGATCGGCAACTCGGTGCCGCTGGCGACGGCGGGCGCCGACGGCGAAACCGTCGAGTTCTCGGATTTCCGCGCGATCAACGTCGAGAACGTCACCGACGCGAACGGCAAGACCGACGCGCGCGGCGTCGCGGCGAACCGCTCGATCAAGGAGATCTTCGACGAGCGGCTCGGCTCCGGCGCGAAGACGTCGAAGCCGCTCGAACTGCATAACATCGGGCCGTCGGTCCAGTACAAGGTGCGCGGCAAGGACGGCCAGGCGCGCGAATTCAACAACTACATGCTGCCCATCGACATGGGTGGCGACCGCGTGTTCCTCGCCGGCGTGCGCGAGAGCCCGAACGATCCGTTCCGTTATCTGCGGATTCCGGCCGACAGCCGCGACACGGTCGGCGATTGGATGCGGCTGCGCGCGGCGCTCGAAGATCCGGCGGTGCGCACGGAGGCTGCGCGCCGCTTCGCGCAGCATTCGCTCGGCGCGGGCGACGCCGCGTTGCGCGAGCGCCTCGACGACAGCGCGCAACGCGTCCTGACCCTTTTTGCGGGCGCGGACGGCAGCATCGGCCGTGGCGCCGACGGCAATCCGATCGGCGGTTTCCAGGCGGTCGCGACGTTCATCGACCGGTCGGTGCCGAAGGAAGAAAAGGAGAAGGCCGCCGCGCTGCTGCTGCGGATGCTCGAAGGCTCGATGTGGGAAGTCTGGCAAGTCGCGCGCGAGCGTGCGAACGAGCCGCCCGTCCAGCAGGCGCAGGACACGGTCCGCTTCGTGCAGAACGCGATCAACGCGCTGTCGGACAGCTTCCTGTACGGCGCACCTGTCTATCTGCAGCTCGATTCGTTCAAGCAGGTGCAGGCCTCGGTGTTCCAGCTGACGCGCGCGCCGGGCAAGAATCTGGTGTATCTTGGCAGCCTGCTGCTCGTCGCCGGCATCTTCGCGATGTTCTACGTGCGCGAGCGACGCCTCTGGTTCTGGCTCAAGGATACGGGCGCGGGCGTCAGCGTGCTGATGGCGATGTCCACCGCACGCAAGACATTCGACTTCGAAAAGGAATTCGTGCAGACGCGCGATGCGGCCGGGGCCGCATTGGGCGCGCCGCCTGCCTCCCGCGCGCCCGACGGCGCCGGCTCCAAGGACTCGACTCGGTAACATCATGGATCTAACCCAAGTTTCGACATCCCCCGCGCCGCGCGCTTCCGTCGCGGCCGAGCCGGCGTTCTTCGACGACCGGCCGTTCCTGCGCCGCCTGTCGCTCGTCGACTGGCTGTTCGCGCTGGCGCTCGTGGCCGGCGCGGGCTTCGCGCTCGCGCAATACCACGCGCACATGGACTACTACGACAAGGCCGTGCTGATCGGCACCGTACCGGCGCTCATCGTGCTTGGCTGG
>NZ_LOVS01000205.1:0-1613 GCF_001523835.1 Burkholderia sp. ABCPW 14
GCCCGGTTACGCGCCCGATCTGAATCCAGTCGAATACCTCTGGGCTTGGCTCAAGCGGCACGCCTTGGCCAACTTCTGTCCCAACAACCTGACCGAGTTGAAGCACACCGCTCGATGCAAGCTCAAGAGTGGCCAGAAGCGCAAATCGATCATCGCTGCTTGCTGGAAGCAAGCCGAGCTTTGGTAATGTCATGATTTACGTAATTCTCAATAAGAGCCCCGTTTAGGCGAAGCCGCCCTCAAGAGCCGACACGACAAGAAACGAATTCGGGATACGCCGATACTCAAAAGCGGCCCACCATGTACAACGCGCAGCTACTGTGCCCCGACCAACTGATAGCCAGTCGTCCTCGAACGCGCGTCGAATCCGCCATTGGCAGCGCGTCGAAAGAAGCTGGCAACGTGCCAAGGCGGCCGCTTGCCGGATGCATGGGGAAGCCAGGCGTACGGGGCCGTCGCCTTTCGGAATCGGCGAAAAATGTCGCAGTGTTAATACGTGACGCGCGAAGGGTGGCGCGTTTCCATTGCCGCGAAGACATGACGAGTTCGGGCGCGATGATGTGGCGACATCGCGTGACGAAATAAGTCGACGTCGGCGTGCCGTCAGTACGAGATATTGGACGACTACTCGTGAGTGACGCGAAACGCGATGAACAAGGAAAAATGATGCTGGTATGCAACATCGGCCTTCGTCATTTCACTTTGGACGCATGTCGCCCTGGGTCCGATGCTTGTCGGAGGCCACGGCCACCCCGTGCACGGTGTACTTGCCGGGCGACGAGGGATTTTCGACCTTTTCGTACTAAATCTGGCAGTTTCTCCTCAGAGCCTTTATTTATAAGGTTCTCAGAGGCCTGTGACTATTGTCAGTAGGCAAAAAATACGTCTGCGATATCATACCTGCCCGCGATTACGGATCGCGCGAACTTGATGGGAGGCAGGAGATGCCATGTCTGGAATTTCGCTATGAGGGAAAGGACCGTCTATCCGCCTCCAGTCAGCGCGGCTTGATGTGCCTCGGCATCGTATCGCATCCGATCACCACCCCGTAGTCCAAGGTTGCGCAAGGTAGTGTTGTAATGGCAAACAGGTAAGATCGGGACTCATCAAACCTGCATCGTCTTCTGGACATCACGGTCCCTGGCAAAAATGACGAATGGCGCGTTCGGTCATCAATATTCGGACCGCTTCGCGCTTGGCCTGCTGGCTTGCTACTTTCAAGCCAGCAGATCCTTCAGCGCGGCGTTGTCGAGCATCGATTCGGCCAACAGGCGCTTGAGCTTGTTGTTTTCCTGCTCCGGTTCCTTCAGGCGCTGCGCTTCGGAGACCGTCATCCCGCCGAACCTCGCTTTCCAGTTGTAATAGGTCGCTTCCGAGATGCCGTACTTGCGGCACAGCTCCGACGGCTTCAGGCCAGCCTCGGCTTCCTTCAGAGTGCCGATGATTTGCTCTTCGGTGAATCGCTTTTTCATTGCCGTTCCTCTCTTGTTGATGGCGATGTAAAACCGCACTTAAACGGCGGCGCAATGCTGAGTAATTCGCTCAAGTACGAAGGGGCCCATCGAGGGCCCCTTTGACGTGATGCGTTGGCGTCGTCGTTCAGAATGGCGGGT
>NZ_LOVS01000206.1:0-5633 GCF_001523835.1 Burkholderia sp. ABCPW 14
CCGACCCGCCGTTCTGAACGGTACCGCCGTCGCAACACGTCAAAGGGGCCCGAGGGCCCCTGCGTACTTGAGAAAATTACTCAGCATTGCGCCGCCGTTTAAGCGCGGTTTTACGCCGCCATCAACAGCCTCTGGCTGAATGTTGTACATCGGGCGTCAAAGGGCCTCTATTAAGCTGATCGCCGCCGCTGGAGCCCTGCTGCTCGGATGACCGGCTTGGGGCGAGAAACGCCGGTTGCGTCTGACGCATTCCGGCCACGATGAAATCTTTAGTTCGTCGCTTTGAGAGCTTGATTTATATTGGTTGCCCCCGGTCGGATACCAGATGGCGATGCTTATGGCGAAAGGGCCGTCCCTGAGATGCACGAGCAGATTCTGACGAAAGCGAGGGGAACATAGGTATGCACGAAATCATTTGCCCACATTGCGGGAAAGCATTCAAGATCGACGAGGCGGGGTACGCGGACATCCTGAAGCAGGTTCGCGATAGCGAGTTCGAACAGCAATTGCACGAGCGACTTGAGTTGGCTGAGCAAGATAAGCGGAATGCCATTGAACTTGCCACGACCAAAGTCGCCAATGAATTACAGAAAGTTGCCGTGGCCAAGGACTCCGAGATCCAGGAATTGGAGGCTAGGCTCGATGCCGGCGAAGTTACTAGGAAGCTTGCCGTGACCGAAGCCTTAAGCGCCGTGGAGAAAGAGAGTGACGCACTAGCGAACGAACTAGAGCAGGCTAAGCGTGACAAACTTGCCGTGTCCGAGTTAGCCGAGGCAAGGCTGGTGAGCGAACTTCAGAGGACTGCAGCGGCGAAAGATGCGGAGATCCGAGATCTGAAGGCCAGACTTGACGCCATCGAGGTTGCGAAGAAGCTCGCGATTACCGAGGCTGTCGGTGCGGTCGAAAAGGAGCGTGACGACCTGAAAAGCGGCCTCGCGCGGGCTGCGCTTGAAAAGCAGCTCGCGGAGCAGTCGCTGAAGGACAAGTACGAGACGCAGATCAAGGACCGCGACGACGCGATCGAACGTCTGCGCGACATGAAGGCCCGCCTGTCGACAAAGATGGTAGGCGAAACGCTTGAGCAGCACTGCGAGACCGAGTTCAACCGCATTCGGGCGACGGCGTTTCCGCGTGCGTATTTCGAGAAAGACAACGACGCGCGCATGGGCAGCAAGGGCGATTACATTTTTCGCGATTCGGACGAGGCCGGAACGGAGATCGTCTCGATTATGTTCGAGATGAAGAACGAGAGCGATCGCACTGCGACGAAGAACAGGAACGAGGATTTCCTGAAAGAGCTGGATAAGGATCGCACCGAGAAAGGTTGCGAGTACGCCGTCCTGGTCTCTCTGCTTGAACCAGACAGTGAGCTCTACAACACCGGGATCGTCGACGTGTTTCACCGCTACCCGAAGATGTATGTGGTCCGGCCGCAGTTTTTCATCCCCATCATCACGCTGTTGCGAAATGCGGCGATGAACTCGCTCAAGTACAAGTCGGAACTGGCGCTTGTGAAGGCGCAGAACATCGACATCACGAACTTCGAAACCGAACTCGAGTCGTTCAAGACTGCTTTCGGGAAGAACTACGAACTTGCTTCCCGGCGTTTTCAGACGGCGATCGACGAGATCGACAAGTCGATCGATCATCTGCAGAAGACCAAGGAGGCCCTACTCGGCACCGATCGGAACCTGCGTCTGGCCAACGACAAGGCGCAAGACGTGACTATCAAGCGGCTGACCCGGGGCAACCCGACGATGGCGGCAAAGTTTGCCGAGCTCAAGAATCAAAATCCTTCCGATGCCGAATAGATCAGGGATGGAATAAATTTTTATCGGATATGCAATGACTGACAGAAGCGCCGTTGACACTATTCGGGGGTATTTTTACCAGTTCGATCTGTCAATCCTCAGCGTCTTGCAACTAACGTCGCCGGACGATTCCGTCGAGATCGAATGCACCGAAGACATCGACATCCGGACCGCAACCGAGGTTACGGCCACCCAATGCAAGTATTATGCGAAGACAGAATACAACCACTCCGCAATCAAAGATGCAGTAAAGCACATGGTGTCCCACTTCAAGGAAAGCTTGGCGGGAACGAAACCAAGTATCTCTTACTCCATTAAGGGCCACTACGCTTCGGGTCAGGAAAAATTGGATGGCGGCATCGACGTCGATTTCCTGAAAAAGCATTTCCTCACGTACTCGGAGGGAAAAGGCGCTGCCAAGGTTACGCGCTACCACCATTCTGAGCTTGGCCTTTCCGATGCCGATCTCGAGGAATTCCTGAAACGCTTCACCATCGACATTAGGGCAAAGGAGTTTGACGAACAATATCGCGAGGTACTCGACGCCGTCCGAGTGATCTTCGGCGGCACGCCGTTCTCAGCCGAATACTTTTACTACAACAACGCGTTGGCCGTTATCCGCGAGCTCTCGATCAAGGCAGTACCGACCGACCGGACAATCACGAAGAAGGAGTTCCTGGCAAGAATCGACACCTCCACGATCCTGTTCAACGAGTGGTTCGTCGAGAAGAAGGGCAAGAAAGCGCATCTTGCCGCGCTCCGCAAGGAATACTTTACCGAGCTCAACGTATCCCCGTATGAGCGTTTCTTCCTAATCGAAGCGGACGCTGACTCGTATGTCCGGAGCGACCTCAAGGACCTCTTTTTCGAGCTTTCTAGGAAGTGGGCCAAGCTGTCCGCACGAGAGCCCTCCCCCTTCTGCCCGTATATCTACGTCCACGGCGTAGCAGACGACGAGTTGCTCGCGCTGAAGAGAGAGCTTAGCACGGAAGGATTCAAGCTCATTGATGGCCACGACTTTCAAGGCGCGGACTTCGATTACCACTCAATCACGCAGAAAGCCACGCATGGCAATGGGATAAAGATAAAGGTCTTGAACACCTTGGCCAACGTCGAGCAAACCGTGGATGCGGTTACCAAGACCCGACGCATCTACCAGTTCCATTTGGGCAGCAGCTACTTCGACTACGACAAGCCTGCAGTTCGGCACGTCAAGATTCAGGTAGAACGGCTGTTGGACGTCAAATCCATCATCTAATCGCAGGCGCATGAGCATGACAAACGCACAGGAAGAAGACCAAATCAACGCCCAGGTAATCGCTGTCTTCCCCGACAAGGTACGCATTGTCGTGGACGACCTCGAAGACTTCAAGCTGGCGGAAGAATCGCTGAAGGTCGGCTCTTACGTAAAGATTGCAGACAACGAGAATGCGGTCCTCATAGCCATTATCGAGAATTTCCAGATCGTCGTCAGCGCGGATGGGACGCGGGACCACATCATCGAAGCCTTTCCGCTTGGCATCCTGAGAGACGGCAAATTCGAACGCGGCGGCGATTCGCTTGCGATCCCGCCGAAGGAAGTCCAACCCGCGACCATCGCCGACATCAAGAAGATTTACGACGACTCAGTCCCTGAAGCGGAGAGGTTCCGCTTTGCGACGCTGGCGTCGAATAAGAACGTCCCCGTTCCCGTCAACGGAAACAAGTTCTTCAACAAGCACATCGCCGTGGTCGGTTCCACCGGCTCCGGCAAGTCGCACACCTTGGCTACTATTATCCAGAAAGCAGTAGCGGAGAAGGATGGGAACTTCTCACTCAACAATTCTCACGTGATCGTTTTTGACATTCACTCGGAGTACAAGTCGGCGTTCCCTTCCGCAAACCACATCGATATCTCGAATCTGGTTTTGCCATATTGGATGCTGAACAGCGAAGAACTGGAGGAGTTCTTCCTCGATACCGAAGCCAACGACCACAACCAGAGGAACATCTTCAAGGAAGCGATCATCCGAGACCGGCGTGCAAAGTTCTCCGGCCCGGAAGCCGAAAAGCAAAAGATTCACCTGGACACGCCTATCCTGTTCGACATCAAAGAGGTGCTTGCGTACGCAATCGCAAAGAACGAAGAGATGGTCGATACCGGGGAAGTCTACGCGGCCAGCAATAAGGAAAAGGCCGGACAGCCAAAGTATACGCAGGGTAGCCTTTACGGAAAGCTGACCAACTTCGTGAACCGGCTCGAGAATAAGGTTAATGACAGCAGGCTCGGCTTTTTCTTGGGCGAGAAGTCGAAGAGTATTACGTTCGAGGAAACGCTCCAGACACTTCTCGGTTACCCGTCGCCAAATAAGTCGAACGTTACCGTCATCGATCTCAGCGGGGTCCCATTCGAGGTGTTGAGCATCACTGTCTCGCTCATATCACGCCTGGTATTCGAGCACGGGTACATCTACAAACGTCTGCGCTGTGCCATCAATCCTGGCGAGAAGATCAACAACGATGTACCTATCCTGCTGGTCTACGAGGAAGCGCACAAGTACGTGCCAAACAGCGATCTATCCAAGTACCGGGCGTCCAAGGTCTCCATCGAACGTATCGCAAAGGAAGGCCGGAAGTACGGCGTCACCTTACTGCTCGCGAGCCAGCGACCATCCGAGATATCCGAAACGATCTTCTCCCAATGCAGCAACTTCATCGCTATGCGCCTTACAAATCCGGCAGACCAAGGATACGTGAAGAAACTGCTTCCAGACTCGCTCGGCTCGCTGATCGACAAGATGACGTCGTTCCGGCAAGGTGAAGCGCTGCTGGTAGGTGAATCCATCATCCTTCCGTCAATCGTCCAGATCGACCCGTGCGCTAACGCGCCATCTTCCAACGATATCCCTTATTGGCAGCTCTGGAAGGAGGAATGGAAGGAAATGGACTTCGCGGCCATCAAGGCCGAGTGGTACAAGTAAGCTATGCCTTTGATATTTTGCTACAAATTGTTACAAAATACCTGCGATGACAATGCCATTGTCTCCAATATCGTACCCGTAAGGAAGTGGGGGGCTCTGATGCCTTATCTGGCATGGTTCTCCCCGCTTTTTTCGATCCCAGCCGGGGCCGGATAAGGCCTCGACAATTTCCCTCCTTCGTCGAGCACCGACATTGCAGCTAAATTGCAGCTAATTTCAGCTCAGGCGGCAAGCTCACCACGGCGGTAGCATCCAAGACGACAACTGCCGTTGCCTCCGCCGCGTGCTTGCCGCAGCGAGATAGCACTGCCGTCGCGCCTTTGCTTGCATGGCGCGCATGCTGCCCATGTGTTCGAATTCCCAGCCATGACTGACATGATTTCGGACCGTCAGCGCTCACTCGCCGCGGATCATGCATCCGAAGACGCGCCGTTTCCCGATCGACTAATTTCGCCAGCGTCCTTTGGGCATGTACCATTTCAATTATCGAATCGATATTCCAGTAATTTTGATTATTGACTGACTGACAAATAAAGACTCATTCCGTTGATATAATAAAAAATACAAATCGCAGGGCATTTCGGAAAATTAATTGGCACATCTCGAATTAAAGTCCTAGCATAAATTCCATTGGCATCGCGAATAGCTTCCAAACGTTGGCCTTGTCGATGTCCGGCATGTTTGCAGCAAAGGAGGCGACATGAGCACTACCGGTTTGAAAGGCGGAAAAAAAGGTTCATCGCAGTAAACCGTGGAGGGTTTGATGGAGATTGCGTAACCTGACGCCTGATTCTATAGAGGTCAGGAGGAAGAATTGCACGATCGCAAGGCACTTCAGGCACTGGGCGGCTGGACCGGCTAT
>NZ_LOVS01000207.1:0-526 GCF_001523835.1 Burkholderia sp. ABCPW 14
CGAATTCGAGGCCCGGGCCGAGCGTCGCGCGCGCCTTGTCGAACAACAGCGGATGCCAGATGTGCGGCACGATCGTCACCGGGCTGCGCAGCCCCGATTCGAGGTAGTGTCCGCACGAGTGCTCGAACTCGGGAATCGTCCAGACGCCGTCGTAGCGCGCGCCCGAAAACAGGAAGCCGGACGGCTTGTCGAAAATCGCACGCTCGATGTCGATCACGTAGTCGTTGCCGACACGCATCGTCACGACCTTGCCGCCGCGCTGCTGATACGCGGCGATCCAGCCGGCGTTGAACTGCGCGCTCATCTCGATCACCACATCGCAGCGCGTCATCGCCTCGTCCGTCGAGACGAGCGGCACGTTCCATTCGCCGAGCATCAACTGCGGATCGGCGTCGCTTACGCCGCCGTTGATCATCACCGCTTCGGCGACGAGCGGCGACTGGCGCAGCAGCAGCACGAGCAGCAGGCAGTTCTGAAAAATGCCGTTCTCCCACAGCGACTGGCCGGCGCCGCGCACGAACAGCGA
>NZ_LOVS01000208.1:0-23316 GCF_001523835.1 Burkholderia sp. ABCPW 14
AAGCGCGCGAGGCGGTATTCGCGGTGACGATCCCCGAGGAGCGCGGCAGCTTCAGGCGCTTCTGCTCGCTCGTCGGCGAGCGCAACGTGACCGAGTTCAACTACCGGATCGCCGACGCGCAATCGGCACACATCTTCGTCGGCGTGCAGATCAAGCGGCGCGACGAATCGGACGAGATCTCGCGCACCTTCGCCGCACACGGCTTCGACACCGTCGACCTGAGCGGCGACGAGCTCGCGAAGCAGCACGTGAGGCACATGGTCGGCGGCCGCTCGCCGCTCGCGCACGACGAGCGCTTGTTCCGCTTCGATTTCCCCGAACGGCCGGGCGCGCTGATGAAGTTCCTGGCTACGATGGCGCCGGACTGGAACATCAGCCTGTTCCACTACCGGAACCAGGGCGGCGACGCGAGTTCGATCCTCGTCGGCCTGCAGGTGCCGCACGCGGACGACGCGGCATTCGATCGCTTTCTCGCGACGCTCGGCTATCCGTTTCGCGAAGAAACCGGCAATCCCGCTTATCGGCTGTTTCTCGGCTGACGTTCGTTGCCCGGCCGGCGCGCTCCACGCTGCTTTGCTCGGCGTGCCGGCGCGGGGGCGCGCCGGCGCGTGCTGCTCGCGGGCGATTACAGGGGCTCGCCGTGGACCGAAGGTGCGGCGGAGACGGGCATGTGGGCGGCGCGAAGGCTGCTGGACGGGCGCGCATGAGGCGATCGGCCGTAGCCGGCGCGCATGAGCGCGGGATCGTTCGGCAGACGCGGCGGATGTCGACGGCGGAGGGCGCGCAGACGGCGCGCAGCGTGACGCATCGCGTTGATTTCGCCGCGGCCTTGCGCGGCGCGCCCGCTTCGAAAGAGCGCGGCTCGAGTTCGAGACAGCGCGCGCCAGACTTGCGTGCCGAACGAGCGGGGGCGACGACGAAAACGCGACGGCGCGGATCTTCGGGGGGGCGTCGCGAGCCGCGCGCGTCCGGCGCACGTGCGCTTTTCCCATGACGGCGTGTGCGGCGGCATGCGGCGTCGTGTTGCGACGTCTTCGTCTCGTTCCGACTCACGGCCCTTGGGCGCGTGCGTGCCCGGGCAGCCGTCGCCGATGTTCGCGCGTTGCGCGCACGACGGCGCGGCGCTTTCACGCCCGGCCGCTCACGCACATTCGACACGCCTTCGCTTACTTGAGCTGGCTGATGCCCCAGATCGCGATCAGCAGGCCTGCGCCGAAGCCGACGCCAAGCAGAATGTAGGTTTCCATATCGATTATCGAGGTGAAGGGGATGCCGCGTTCGCCGTCGCGGGGAACTGCGTGCGACGCGAGCGGATGCGCCGATGCGCCGCTCGCGTCGGCCGCGCCCGGCGCGCTACAATCGGCCGCCGCATACTACCGATGCAACCTTTCAGTATCCATGCCGGGCTCCTCTCTTCCGTCGAAATCGAATCTGCCCGCCGGCCGGCGATGGGCGGCGCTATGGGGGCCGGGACTCCTCGTCATGCTCGCGGATTGCGACGCCGGGAACGTCGTCACCGCCGCGCAAGCGGGCGTGCAGTGGGGCGTCGGCCCGCTGATGCTGCTGCTCGGCCTCGTGCCGCTGCTGTACATGATCCAGGAGCTGACCGTGCGGCTCGGCATCTTCACCGGGCGCGGCCACGGCGAGCTGATCCGCGAGCATTTCGGCGCGGGATGGGCGTGGCTGTCCGCGGCGGGCCTCGTCGTCGCGGTGCTCGGCTCGCTCGTGACCGAGTTCACGGGCGTCGCCGGCGTCGGCGAGATGTTCGGCGTGCCGCGCGCGGTCAGCCTGCCGCTCGCCGTCGCGCTGCTGATCGCGATCGTGATGACGGGCTCGCACAAACGCGTCGACAAGGCGGCGATCGTGATCGGCGCGTTCGAGCTGACGTTCTTCGTCGTCGCGTGGAAAGCACATCCGCAGTGGCGCGGGCTGTTCTCGCACGCCGCGCGGCCGGCGTCCGCCGGTGCGCCGTTCGGCTATCTCGCGGCCGCGCTGATCGGCGCGACGTTCAATCCCTGGATGGTCTTCTATCAGCAGGCGGCCGTCGCCGACAAGCGGCTCGGACCAGGCGACCATCGCGCGGCGCGCGCCGAGACGGCCGCGGGCGCCGTGCTGACGCAACTGCTGACGGGCGCGGTGCTGGTCGCGGCCGCGGCGACGCTGGCGGGCGACGGCGCGGCCCGCGCGCTGGGCAGCGTCGGCGAAATCAGCACGGCGCTCGAAACGGTGGTCGGCCCGCACGCGGCGCGCGTGCTGTTCGGCGCGGGCGTGCTGGGCGCGTCGATGGTCGCGGCAATCGTCTGCTCGTTGGCGCTCGCATGGGGGCTCGGCGAAGTCGCCGGCTACGAGCGCTCGCTCGACGACCGGCCGACGCGTGCGCCGTGGTTCTACGGGATCTACGTCGCGTCGGTCGCCGGCTGTGCGGCGATCGTCTGGATCGCGCCCGATCTGGTGTCGCTGAACGTCGCCGCGCAGGTGGTCAACGCGCTGATGCTGCCGCTCGTCGCCGGATTGCTGGTCGCGCTCGCGGCGATCGCGCTGCCGCCCGCGCAGCGGCCGCGCGGCGCTTATCTGTGGGTCGTGTCGGTGGCGGCGGCGGCGGTGAGCGTCGCGGGGATCGTCGGCGCGGCGTCGGGCGTGTGGCCGTGACATCGTGACGCCGGCGCGCGAGCGACGCTGCGGTAGCGGACCTGTGGTTTGCCGAAGTCGATGCCAATGCCAAGCCGCGAGGCTTGCCGCTGGTCGAGGCCAAAGCTAAGCCACGCCACGCCACGCCAAGCCAAGCCAAGCCAAGCCAAGCCAAGCCCGAAGCCGTGAAGCCCGCGAAGCCGGCCGCGAGCCGCCATCCCGCCATCACCGCCTTCTACCAGCGCTTGATCACGGGCGGCAAACTGCCCAAGGTCGCGCTGGTCACCTGCATGCGCAAGCTCCTGACCATGCTCAATGCCATGGTCAGATCCAACCCCCTTGGGACAATTCCCTTCATCGCACTTGACTCGGCAGACGGTTACTCAGTGCGAATGCCGATGATGAATATCCGGGAAGTGCGCGTGCGTATGCGTGATCGGCGCGTGCCGATGCGGATGCGTGTGCGGCTCCGCGCCGTCCCAGGCGAAGTCGTGCGTGTGCTGATGATGCGCGTCGTGACGATGCCGGTGGTTGTGCTCGAGCGCGTCGTGCGTGTGCGAATGTTCGTGCCGCTCGCGCAGATGCAGCCAGATGCCGATCGCCATCAGCGCCGCGGCCGCCCAGAACGATAGCGGCGGCCATTCGGGCCACAGCGCGAGCGACAGCCCGACGCCGAACAGCGGCGCGACCGAGAAATACGCGCCGGTGCGCGCGGTGCCGAGGTTGCGAAGCGCGACGACGAACAGCACGAGGCTCACGCCGTAGCCGGCGAAGCCCGTGAGCATCGCGGCGGCGGTCGCGGCGGCGGCAGGCGGCTTCGCGCCGAGCGCAAGCGCGATCCCAAGATTGACCGAGCCCGCGACGAGTCCCTTGATGCAGGCGATCGTCGCGGCGTCGTGGGTCGAGACCTTGCGCGTCAGGTTGTTGTCGATCGCCCAGCACGCGCACGCGGCCGCGACGAGCAGCGCGCCGAGCGGCACGCCCGCCGCACCCGGATGCCACGACAGCAGCACGCCGCCCGCGACGATCGCGACCATGCCGGCGAAGATCTGCGCATCGACGTTCTCGCGGAACACGACCCACGCGATCACCGCGGTGAACACGCCCTCGAGGTTCAGCAACAGCGCGCCCGTCGCGGCGGGCGTCGTCGCGAGGCCGAGCATCAGCAGCGCGGGGCCCGCGACGCCGCCTGCCGCGATCGCGCCCGCGAGCCACGGGAGTTCGGCGAGCGGCAGCCGCGACTGCTCGGCCTGCGATGCGTCGGCGCGGCGCGCGAGCCGGCGAATCAGCATGAACGCGGCGAGGCCGACGCCGCTGCCGAGATAGAAGAGGCCGGCGACCATGAACGGCGTGAGCGAGCCGAGCAGCGTCTTCGCGAGCGGCGTGGCGGCGCCGAACAGCGAGGCGGCGAGGAGGGCGGTGAACGCCGCGTGCAGGCGTGCGGGCATGGAGGCGTCGCGTGGTCGGCGCGGGTTGACGTGGAAAAGTGACGCCACGATAGCGCAAACCGGGGGCGGCGGTCATCCGTTTTGTCGAGGCGCGGGGGGCGAGAGGGTGCGTTTGGCGTGGGCGGCAGATGGCCTGTCCGACCGGGCGGCAGCGAGGCGGCTCGTTGGGAGCAGCCTCGTGCCGAAGCGCTTCGACATACCGTCGGTCGATAACGGAAGGCTCGGAGGATGCGGCGCGCGATATCGGACACGCGATGCGGAAGCGGTGGCCGGCAGCCCGTGAACGCTGAGCCGAGCCGAGCGAGCCGAGCCGAGCCGAGCCGAGCCGAGCCGAGCGCGCGTCGCGCGTTCAATCGACTGAAGGAAACCCGGCGCGCCCTTGCGTCAGATCGAACAGCGTGTCGCGCGCCGCATCGACCGCGGTCGCGGGCAGTCGGGCCACGAGCTTGACCGTCATCCCGTACGCGCTGTCGACGAGATCGTGCCCTTCCTGCTCGATCCAGCGGCGCACGCGTGCCTCGTCGGGATAGCCGACTTCGATCGCAAGCCGTGTATACGCGATCCGCTCGATGCGCTCGGCGTCGAGGAGCGCGGCGGCGATCGCGTCGGTGTACGCGCGCACGAGGCCGCCCGCGCCGAGCTTCACGCCGCCGAAGTAGCGGACGACCGCCGCGAGCACGCCGTCGAGATCGTGATGGCGCAGCACCTCGAGGATCGGCCGGCCAGCGGTGCCGGACGGCTCGCCGTCGTCCGACATCCCGGACTGGCCGCCCGCGAGCAGCGCCCAGCAGACGTGCGTCGCGCTCGGATGCTCGGCGCGCAGGCGCTGCAACTCGGCCATCGCCGCGTCGCGGTCCTCGACCGGGATCGCATACGCGATGAAGCGGCTCTTGCGGATGTCGAGTTCGCGCGTGTAGCGGGCGGCGAGCGTGTAGGTCATGTTCGGGATGCCGTTGAATCAAGAAAAATCGATGAAGCAGGGAGTGTCGCGCCCCGATCGACGTGGATCGAGATGGATGTGCTCGCGGCTGATTTCCCCACATGGTGCCTGCACGAGCCGAGTAAGATGAAACGGAAGAATTTTACCGTGGCACGCATCGAGAGACATCGTTGCGACAGATGCCGTTGCGAAACGCGTTGGCGGGTGGTCGGTCATCCGAGTCTGGTCGAAAAAATGGAAGCTGACGTTTCGCAGAATTGAGAAACGGAGGCATGTGTGAAGTGAATCGAATTCCGAGAGCGGGCTATACG
Source organism: Burkholderia sp. ABCPW 14 (assembly GCF_001523835.1). Classification (NCBI taxonomy): domain Bacteria; kingdom Pseudomonadati; phylum Pseudomonadota; class Betaproteobacteria; order Burkholderiales; family Burkholderiaceae; genus Burkholderia; species Burkholderia sp. ABCPW 14. The sequence goes on from NZ_LOVS01000208.1 coordinate 5,328, forward strand.
GAAGAACTCGCGATGAGGCGGTGAGGCCGGCTTTGACCGAAGGTGTTGGATTGTCGGAAACTGCCCGGCGGCTATCGATGCCGATCAAGGCGCCGGCAAACTGGATCCGAGCCGCGAGGGCCGGCAAGCTGAAGGATGTCGCTCGTCACCGGAAGCCGCTGATGGAATTGGAAGCCGAGTTGGCGCAGGTGAAGCATGAACTGGCGGAAGTCAGGATGGAGCGCGATCGCTTGAAAAAATTCGCAACGTACTTCGCGAAGGAGTCGCGGTGGGTACGGCGAGATTGAACGAATGCGACCGGACTCCCGTACCGTCAATCTGTCAGCCTGCTGAGCGTATCGATGAGCGGCTACCATGCGTGGCGTAAGCGAAAGCCTGCCGAAAGAGCGCAGCAGGAGCCCCGTTTGGAAGCGGAAGTGCTCGCGACCCGTCGGCGGACGCGAGAAAGTTGCGATCTTGAACGCAGGCAACAGCATCTCGAGGAGCGCGGCATCCGAATTGGCGTGTATCGGATCAAGCGATTGCGCAAGAAACCGGGGCTGCACTGCAAGCGGAAACGTCGGTTCAAGGCTACGGCCAATTCGAAGCACGATCGATGCTATTGCGCCGAATCTGTCAAACCACGATTTTTCAGCGGCGGCGCCCAATCTTCAGCGGCGGCGCCCAATCAGGCCTGGTGCGGCGATATCACGTATATCGCGATCGACGAGAGTCGGCTGTATCCCGCCGGCCTGAAAGATTTGTACAGCGGCGAAATCGTTGGCTACGCGATGGGCGAACCGATGACAAAGTATCCGGTCATGCAGGCCTGTTTCGCGCCGTCGCAACTGGGCGACCGCCGACGGGCCTGAACACGTCGGCGGGACACGGTAAGCTCTGGAAACCGGGATCTACGTCTCGAATGAATGCCGCACCAGTTGGGGGATGCGAGGTTGACTCGATTTATGTGCTGAGACCGAATGCCTTGAGCGTCGACATGACGAAGTCGAATATCGCCCGGATGATTGGCGGCCGATCCGTACTCGTGGAGTACGCTTGCATGACAGGCGTGTGCTGCGGATCTTGGTTCGACAGCAGATCGCTCAGGAACGCGCCGACGTTCTGACCGTTGCCATTGATTTCCGATCCCAAGAAGGTAAGTGTGGAAACCATATGGTTGCCGAGTAATCCCGCGCGATCCTCCGGCATGAAGTAGCCAAAGTTGGGATGGTGTCCCTTGAGTTCGTTCGTCAGTAATCTCAAGTCGTTTGTGAACAGTGCCTGACGCAACGCTTGCTTGGTGGCTGCATCCGGGGCGGCGGCAATTTCAGGATAGAACTGATCATACGTGAATTGTGCGATGACTTCGTCGCGTTGGAATGTCGACAATCCCATGCGATCGTTAGGAAAGGAGCGTGCCAGTATGTCGTAAAGCTCGGCTGGGTTGTTCATCACGCTGTTTTTTTCGGCCGTGCTTAGATTGGGCAGGTTCGCAATCCGATCGACTGCACCGCCAGGTCGAAGAAAGTTCCATTCATCGAACGCCTTGGCGTACATGCGATAAGCGTGACTTGGCTGTGTGGCGTCGCCACTCAGGTTCGCGGGAAATATCGTCCCCGAATCATCGAAAAGCGCGCTCTTGCGAGGTTGCAGTGCCGTGCGAATGGAGGCGTAGTTCAATGCCGAGCCGTATCCGCCCGCGCTTGCTCCCCACACCAGCAATTGATCAGGTTTGCTTAACCCATTCTGTGTCATCCATTCGATCGCGGCGCTGACATTGGCCAAGCCAGCGAATTGCTGAATGCGCGTCGAGCGCCCGTCGGGGGCTGTGTAGACACGCACCGCGCTGCCGCCATGGATGTCGCCCGTGCAATAAGGCAAATATACGTAATGCCAGTTCATGGTCGGCGGCGCCTGCCATGTACTGGAAAGCGCCAATACCGGAAACCGGCTCAGGATTGGCGAGAGCATGGCGACGACGAGACCGGACGGATTGAATGTGCCGTTATGGATAACGTTCACGTAACCATCGGGAATGCCATTCGGATTCGAGGCGCCGAGTTCGCCGTTACCTTGGCAACTCGCGTAGTCCCAGCATGCGCCGCCCGGTTCTATGGCAACCAGCACGTTCTTTGAGAAAAGCTGAAGCGATCGGTTGACGTAGAAACGGTACGGCGTACCGTTCGCACAAGTCGCGCCGCTCGACGCGGGCAACGTCACTTGTTCCCACACATACGGCAGTGCGGCGCATGCGGCGCCCGACCACAGCGCCGCCATCACACCCAGATAGGCCTTGCGGTTCAGCGAGATGACTTGTTTCATGTTTTCCCCCGTATCATGTTTGCCAAGAGAGTCGTGATTTTCAATTGGCCTGCTTGTCGTAAAGCTGTACGCGCAGTTGTTGCAATCGCGCGGAGATAGCCGCTTGTTGCTGTTCAGGTGCGACCGTATGTGAGATGTCGTCTATCGCGCTGGCGCTCTGCTCTTGATAACGCCGATATCGGGGATCGTCGGTTGGCGGGTTGCCGACCGATCGGGCTGAATAGTCTTCGATCTGTTGACGCAAGTTCGAAGACAATTTCGCGCGCTCTGCTGGATTGAAATTTGCTTCGTTCAGGAGCGTTTCGCCAAGAGCAAGTGCCTGGATCGGTAGCACTTGTCCGGCTCGTACGCGATCCGGCAATGCGTTCACGAGTGACTTGACCGTGGTTTGTCGTGTCTCGGTCGATAGAGAGTCGCGTTTCTGCTGAAATGCAATGACGGCGGCCTGGAAATGCTGGAATTCAGCGACTTCTCTGTTGCTTGCCGACGCTGAGCCGATGTCCGGCTCGGACGATCGGCGGTTTGCATCCATGAACTGGTTGGCGAGCGCGGGGGGCGGATTTGTCGCAATACCGGACGGCACCGATGTTTCGGCTGTCGTTCTCGGAACTTTCCGGGCAATCCAGTGCGTGGTTCCATAAATGACGAGCAGAGCGATAACGGACACCGCGATCAGATATTTGACGAATCTCATTGCGAACTCCTTGCATAATAATTTGGTTGTGGAACCAGATGACTATGCCGGTGGATTGTTGTGTGATGGGAGTATGTCGGGAATGTGGGTTGAGAAAAATAATGTGCGAATGCATGAGTTAGCGGATTTCGCATTGACCATATCGAGAGGTGGTATTTGCTAATGGCGCATCATGTGATTCTGGAAAATTCACACGATGCGAGAGATTTTCTGCATCCGTTCGGGCGGTATTTCACTGGCTATTCTTGTGCGATCGAGTGGTGCGAACGACGGTAATTTTAAATAGGCTTGCGTCGCATGCAATATCGCATTTGTTAGAAATTTCGAGATGTGTATTGCCGTCGCATGCTTCAGCAACGGAAAGCGGCTCGATTTAGAAGTAAAAGTTCGTCGAGTATGGAAATGTTGCGGCTGAAGCGAGATATCGATAATCGTTATGTGGACGCGGCGCGGGAGCTCGATATTGTTTTCGTTGATCCGCAATGGAAGCGGTAAGCAAGTGCGGTGAGCACCCGGTAGTCGGAGGGCGCGCGGCGACATAGTCGCATTGATGCCGCTCGTGCCGTGCTCGATGTACGATGTCTATTGCGTATGGATTGTGCGGAACAGCGAAATGGCGAGGGATAGCCCAGTTCGATGTTCATTGCCGCAAATGCGACGCCACTGGTGCTGGTGCCGGTCGCCCTAGTGCTTTCCATTTCCGTGAGGCGAGACTCGTTAAACGACTGCCTCGACCGTTTCGTGCACGTTGCCGCCTCCGTTCGGTCGTCGAGATGACGTGCCGTGGCAGACCGTCGCGCGAATGGCGATGAAACGAGGCGGGTAATCTTGTCGGATGCCGGGTCGCAGGACGACCGAAAGGCGGCGCTATCACTCGCATCGGCGCGAATGGGCAGTTGCAGCGCGACGGCCCGTTCGTGGCGACGGACGGTTAGCGTCCGTCGCCACGAACGGGGCTGAATCGTGCTGTATAGGGCATGGCGGTGCGCGGCGCCTGGCGCCGCGTTCGCCGCGCTACCGCGACTTCTTCCGCCCGCTCTTCTTCGCGCTTCCGCCGCGCGCCGCGTCGTCGCCCGCGGCGGCCTCGTCGCCGTTCATCTGCGCGAGCCACGACAACGCGTCGACATACGACAGGAACTGCCGAAGATACTCGGGCGACAGCTCGCGCATCAGCGACAGCGACCGATGCACGAGGCTGCTCGAATTGAGCGGGCCGGCGTTCCTCGGCACTTGTTCGAGCGATTCGCGCAACTGGCTGTCCGCGCTGACCCTCGACCAGATTTCCCGGAAGTAGGCGAGCATCTCCGGCTCCGGGCGAAGGGCCTGGCGGCTGCGATTCGCTGCGCTGCCAGCGGCGCCGGGCCCGCCGTCGTCCGGGCGCTCCTGGCTGCCGATGTAGTCGAGCAATGCGGCGAGCGGCCCGCGCGCGGACTCGGCCGGCATCGAGGGCGACATAGGCGTCGGCATAGGCGTCGCCGTCGCGCGTTCGCGCGCGTCGGCCTTCGATTCGGCGCGCTGGAGATCGTCGGCGTACGCGTCCAGCAGCGCGGACAGCCGCGCGTCCAGCATGCGGCGCGCGTCGCCCGTCTGGCCGGCCGTCCGACGCAGCAGCGCGTCGATGAAGCGAAAGCGCACGGGGTCCAGCCGATCGGCGCCGCGCGCGCGCCATGCGTCGAGCGTTTCCCGTGCGTGCGCCGCGGCGTTGTTCGTGGCGCTCACCGTCGCCCGTCGCCTGTCGTCGGCCGCGGGACCGGCGCGATCTCGACGCGCCGGTTCTTCGCGCGTCCCTCGTCGTCCGAGTTCGAGCTGACCGGCTGTTCGGAGCCGAACGCGGCCGCAAACACCGACGCCGCCGGCACGCCTTCGTCGATGAATGCACGCGTCACCGTCAGCGCACGCTTCGCCGACAGTTCCCAGTTGTCCGCGAACTGGCGGTTGCCCGCGCGCACTTGCTGGTCGTCCGCGAAGCCGCTCACCATCAGGATCTCGCGATTGGTCGCGAGATAGGCGGCGAGCGGCCCCGCCAGGCTCTTCAGCAGATCGCGGCCCGCCGGCTGCAACTCGTCGGAATTCAGCGCGAACAGCACGCTGCCGCTGATGCCGATGCGCCCGTCGACGAGCGTCACGCGCCCCGCCGCGAGCGGTCCCGCCAACGCCTGCTCGAGCGTCTTGCGGCGTTGCGTTTCGATCTGCCGCTGCCTGAGCTCGGCGTCGAGCTTCGACGAGAGTTCCAACTGCACGCCGATCACCCCGACCAGGATCAGCACGAACGCGCCCAGCAGCACCGACATCAGATCGCCGAACGCGGCCCAGATCGGCGCGGTCTGCTCGATGCCGCCGTCGATTTCGTCGCTCATGCCGCTTCGGCTCCGACGGACGCCCGCTGACCGGCGACGCGCTGCAGGTCTTCGATGATCTGCTTCTGCGACATCATGCTCAGGTCGATGACCTCGCGCGCCTGCGCGACGTAATAGGCGAGCTGCTCGTCGCTGCGGACGAGCGACTTGTCGAGTGCGGCTTCGATGCGCTGCAGGTGCGCGACGAGCCTGTCGTTCGACTCGCCGAACGACTGGACGGCCGTGCCGAACGCTTCGCCGAGGCTCGCGACCTCGACGGCGCTGCCGGTGACTTGCGCGGCGACGGCGCCGAGCTTGCCGGTCTCGGCGTCGACCATGTCCGTGAACCGGGTGCCGACGCGTTGCAACAGCTCGGCGGACGTCGAGACGAGCGCATCGACGGCCGAACGCTGCTTGGTCGACGTGTGGCTCACTGCGTCGAGGAGGGTCTCGAGCGTCGCGAGCAGCCGGCTACGCTCTTCGAGCATCGCGGTGTCGCGGACCATGCTGTCGGACAGCTTCTGGCGCAGCTCGGCGACGACCTCGGCCGCGGCCTTGGGCGCTTCCGACGCGGCCTGCACGAGCCGGGAGATCTCGGCAATCGTGTCGCTCGCGTGCGCTTGCGTTTGGGCGGAGATGTCGCGTGCGGTCTGCGCGAGCGCGTCGCAGATTGCCTGCTGGCGGCCGGCGGCGTGTGTGCTCGTTTGCTCCCATTCGTCGCCGAGCTTGGTAGCCATCGACGCGAGCGCATCGGTCCAGGCGGTCAAGCGTTGCGCGTCGCGCGACGCGAGTTCTGTTTGCAAATCCGAATGAGACTGGCTCACCAAACGCAGCAGCGAAGCCGAGTGTTGTTCGAAGGTTGCGGCTTGGGCGGAGATGTCGCGCGAGGTCTGCGCGAGCGCGTCGCAGATTGCCTGCTGGCGGCCGGCGGCGTGTGTGCTCGTTTGCTCCCATTCGTCGCCGAGCTTGGCGGCCATCGACGCGAGCGTGTCGGTCCAGACGGCCAGCCGTTGCTCGTCGCGCGACGCGAGTTCCGTCTGCAAGTCCGCATGCGACTGATCCACCGTGCGCAGCAGCGCCGCCGAATGCCGCTCGAAAGTCGCGGCGGCCGCCTCCAGCGCTTGCCGATTGCGCTCGGCCAGCTTCTCGTTGGCCTGTTCCTGCCGCGACAGCGCGTCGTTCCATGCCGCCGACACGTTGCCCGCCGTCGCGTCCAGCCGCGCCGAGACGCCGTCCAGCAGGCCCGCCGAGCGCTGTTCGAACGATTCGACGAACCGATCCGCCGAGCCATGCAGGCGTTGCGCGAGCGCGTCGCTCGAGCGCTGATGCTCGGCCAGCGCCTGGCTCCAGATGTCGGCGACGTTCGCGGCCGTCGCCTGGAAGCCGGCCGACAAGCCATCCAGTTGCCGCTGCACCGCATGCGAGACGGCGTCGTGCAGCGCGGCCGTCTCGCGCGCGAGACCCGCCATCGTGGTTTCCATGACCGGTTGCAACGCCGCGCCGGCGACGCGCGCGCTTTCGGCGACGCTGTCCTTCAACGACCGACCGACCGACGAAGCAAGGCGGGCGTATGTCTCCTCCGCCTTGCCGAGGAACGCTTGCTGGCCGGCGATCTGCCGATCGGCCGACGCGATGCTCTGCCGCTCGAGCGTCGTCATCATCGTCTGCAGTCGATCGACCAGCGTGGGCATCGCTTCGGCCTGTCGCTGCAGGAGCTTGTAGGTTTCCTCGCGCTGATGGGCGTGCGAGTGGATGCGCAGCGTCGTCGCGATCTTCGCGTCGAGCGCCTGCGCCGCGTGAAGCCGCTCGCGTCTGCCGAGCGCGGAGAGGAGGCCCAGCATCGCGGACGTGGACACACCCGCGATCGACGTGCCGAACGCGAATCCGAGCCCCTTGACCGGCGCCGCCAGCGATGCGCGGATCGCCTGCAAGTCTGTCGCGCTCTCCAGCGCCGCGCCGGTGCCCCTGAGCGTCATGACCATGCCGAGGAGGGTGCCCAGCATGCCGAGCAGCACGAGCAGGCCGACCAGATACGGCGTCAGCGCGGGCCCCGGCAGCGCGACGCGCTCGCCCTCGATGCGCAAGCGCACGGCGTTGCGCAGGCTCGGGTCCAGTCGATCGAGCCAGACGCCCAATCCGGACGGCGGTTCGGACAGGTCCGCGACCGCGCGCACGAGCGTGGCGGTGGCCTGCTGATAGCGACGCAGCTCGAATGCGCCGGCGAGATAGCAGGCGGCGATCACCATCGTGACGGCGAGCGCCAGCGGATTCGACACGGCATAGCCGGCGCCGATCCAGCAGACGGCCGCGAGACCGGCGAAAAAGACAGCGAGATTGACGTGATATCTGGACATGGGGTCCCGGTTAGCGAGCGCGAAGGGCGGCGAGCAGCCCTTCGACCGGTTGAAAACGAACTTCTAGCTCGGCGAGCAGCACGCTCTGCATATCCTTGCGGAACGCGTCGAGCCACGTGCTCGATGCGACCGCGGCGGCGGTTTCCTTGGCTTCGGCTTTCGCTTCCGCTTGTGCTTCGGCGTTGGCCAGCCGCTGCTGCTCGGCCTGACGCAAACGCTCGAAGTACGTGCCGAGCAGCTTGGGCACGGACGCCAGCAGATTCCGCTCGCGCGCGGCCAGCGCGCGCTCCATCGTCGCGTCGAGCACCGCGAGCCGGGCGAGCGCGGGCGTCCGGGCGGCCATCATCTGCCGCAGACGGCCGCGCAAGTCGCCGATATCCATTTCCATCGCCTGCTGCATCGACAGATAGTCGTGACGAAAGACCGTGAAATCGATCGGGGCGTCCGCGGATGCATCCCGGGCGGCGGCCGGCGCGGCGCTGTCGCGTCCGGCGGCGAACGCGCCGGTGCGGGCGATCGCCTTGGCGAGCGATGCGCGCGCGTGCGCGCCGAGGCTGTCCGCGTCGTCGTCGCCGGCGCGCGCGCCGCTGCTGCTGGCGGGCGGACTCATGCTCAGCGCCGAGGACAGCGCGATCGCGTCGGTCCAGGCGAGCCATTGGCTCAGCCGGTCCGACAGCGATTGCCTGGATTCCTGAACGTCGGCGTCCGCCAGGCGAGCAAGCAAGCGGATCAGCGTCGGGCCGCCGAGCGCTCTACGTTGCGGGACTTGCACCATGCCACGAGTGTCCGTGTCAAAAAAAGGCAGCAGTTTACACGTTGGCGGGGGGAGGGCCGGCAGTTCTCGAGCGAGCGAGGGCGGATGCCGGCCGGATGGGGGCGGAAATCGGCCGAAGCAGCCATCGTCTCCGTCGAGGCAGCGCCATGTCGCCGTTCGTTTTCCGGCTCGTCCGAAGGCGCCGCCGGCCTATGCGACGCCGATCGTCGATGCGCACGACGCCGTCGATCATTTCGTGATTCGATTTGCATTGTCGATTGTTCGGCTCATCACGCAACTCAATTCGCGTCGTGCCGCTTTATCGGCGCGCGCGGGACGTCTACATTCCTTTCATCGCCGGTCGATGGCGTCGGGAAAATCGCCGGTTCTCCGAAATGTACGACCTTTTGTCAAGGGAAAGATCATGAGCAAGCTTGCAGGTAAGGTGGCTGTCGTCACGGGCGGATCCAAGGGTATCGGAGCCGCGATCGCCAAAGCGCTCGCGGCGGAGGGGGCGTCCGTCGTCGTCAACTACGCGAGCAGCAAGGCGGGCGCCGATGCCGTCGTGGCCGAGATCGCCGCGGCGAACGGCAAGGCGGTTGCGGTCGCGGGCGACGTGTCGAAAGCCGCCGACGCACAACGCATCGTCGACGCCGCCATCGAAACGTATGGCCGCCTCGACATTCTCGTCAACAATTCCGGCGTCTACGCGTTCGCGCCGATCGAGGAGATCACCGAAGCGCATTTCCGCAGACAGTTCGACACGAACGTGTTCGGCCTGCTGCTCACCACGCAGGCGGCCGTGAAGCACCTCGGCGAGGGCGCGAGCATCATCAACGTCAGTTCGGTCGTGAGCCGCATCACGCCGCCGGCAAGCGCGGTATATAGCGGGACGAAAGGCGCCGTGGACGCGATCACCGGCGTGCTCGCGCGCGAACTCGGTCCGAGGAAGATCCGCGTGAACGCCATCAATCCGGGCATGGTGGTCACCGAAGGCACCCACAGCGCGGGCATCATCGGCTCGGAGCTCGAAGCATCCGCAGTCGGCCAGACGCCGCTCGGCCGCCTGGGCCAACCGGACGACATCGCGTCGATCGCAGTCTTTCTCGCATCGGACGACGCACGATGGCTGACGGGCGAGCACCTGATTGCGAGCGGCGGCCTGCGGTGATCCGGGGAGGCGGGCTTTGCCCGTTTCGCATCCGCCGTCCATCCCCGCGAATCGGCGATTGCAACGATGAATGCCCGCCCGGGGAGCGGCCCCGGGCGCCGGCTTTGCGCAAAGGCGGTCGGGTGCCATCCTCTTGAAGCGATGTCCGGCCCTCGATCGGCTAAGATACGCCCCGCCAAACTCATCCCCGACCAGACGGAGCGTCATCAGTGATTCAGCCGACCAACGTATTCAAGGACAACCTCGCCCAACTGCCCGCCATCGACGGTGTCGAGCGCATCGATCTGGTCGACGGCAACGGCGCCGTGGTGGCGAGCATCGAGAACATGCCGGGCAAGCAGGGCTCGTTGGCGGTGTATCACTATCTGCGCCAGGCGTACGGCACGCTCGACGCCAAGGCCGCCGAGCACGGTCTCGCGGTGTTCGCCGAGCACACAGCCGATGCGCGCAACCGTCCGGGCGCGCACCCGAACGTCGACCGCCTGCTCGCGATCGCGGCCGGCGGCGAAGCGCTGCGCGTCGACGTCGTCGCACGCGCCTGACGCACTTTTTTCATGCGATACGGCGCGAAGCGCACGGAGCCGGTTTGCGCCGTGCCGGATCGTTTGGGACGACTGCCTTTCGTCTCCGGACGACGACGGCGCGATCGCGCGCGCCGCGCTCCGAACGCGTGTCCGGCGTCCGGTCGCGATCACGCGATGAAGCTTGCGCCGTGCGTCAACCGCGGGCGGCGGGCGATCGTTGATCCCGATGCGCGAGATCGCCGGATCGCACGCCGGCGTGTGCGTCGAACGGAGAGCGGCCGGCGCTGACCGTTCGGCGGATGCGAGCGTCGCGCGCGGTCCGCGCAGGCCGAGGCGAGAAGTGCCACCCGGCCCCGGCGCGTCACTAGACGACCGGTCTAATCGTGCTATGATGCGCGCCATGAATACCTCTTCGGGCGAGCAAGTGCGCCAGCACATCCTGAACGTCGCGAAGCCGATCATGCTCCACAAGGGGTTTTCGGCGGTCGGCTTGAACGGGATTCTCGCGGCGGCGGGCGTCCCGAAGGGGTCGTTCTATCACTACTTCGGTTCGAAGGAAGCGTTCGGCGAGGCGTTGCTCGAAGCCTATTTCGACGGTTATCTCGCGCACCTCGACGCGCTGCTGATCCGCCAGCCGGGCACGGGCGCCGAGCGCCTGATGCGTTACTGGCGCAACTGGCTGAACACGCAGTGCGCCGACGATCCGGAAGGCAAGTGCCTGGTGGTGAAGCTCGGCGCGGAGGTGTCGGATCTCTCCGAGGCGATGCGTGACGTGCTCGAGCGCGGCACCGGGCAAATCGTCGAGCGCCTCGCGGCCGGCATCGACGCGGGGCTTGCCGACGGCTCGCTCGAACGGATCGCGGATTCGCGACAGACGGCGGCGGCGCTGTACGAGCTTTGGCTCGGCGCAACGCTGCTCGAGAAGATGCATCGCAACCGGAAGCCGCTCGAAACCGCGATGGCGACGACGTTACAGTGGTTGAACTTGCCGCAGTCGAGTCGTTGATCGGCCGGGCAAGGAGGCAAGGCGCGCATGGGCGCGCCTTCTTTTGCGCCGGGGATCTAGACGACTGGTCTACTTTTAATGGAGCAACAATGCAGGATTTCGATTTCTACAATCCGACCCGGATCGTTTTCGGCGAGCGCACGGTCGCGCGGCTGAACGAGCTGCTGCCGGCGACGGCCCGCGTCCTCGTGCTGTACGGCGGCGAGAGCGCGCGCAAGAACGGCACGCTCGACGAGGTCCGCGCCGCGCTCGGCGCGCGCGACGTGCGCGAATTCGGCGGGATCGAACCGAATCCGACCTACGAGACGCTGATGAAGGCGGTCGAGCTGGTGCGGCGCGAGAGCGTCGATTTTCTGCTTGCGGTCGGCGGCGGATCGGTGATCGACGGCACGAAGTTCGTTGCGGCCGCCGTGCCGTTCGACGGCGATCCGTGGGCCATCCTCGAGGCGCACGGCGCGAACGTCGCCGCGGCGCTGCCGTTCGGCAGCGTGCTGACGCTGCCCGCGACCGGCTCGGAGATGAACAACGGCGGGGTCGTCACGCGGCGCGCGACGCACGCGAAGCTCGCGTTTCGCAGCCCGCTCGTGTTTCCTGCGTTCTCGATCCTCGATCCGACGAAGACCTACACGCTGCCGCCGCGGCAGGTCGCGAACGGCGTCGTCGACGCGTTCACGCACATCGTCGAGCAGTATCTGACGTATCCGGCCGACGGCCTTGCGCAGGACCGCTTCGCGGAGGGCCTGCTGCAGACGCTGATCGAGATCGGCCCGAAGGCGATTGCCGAGCCGCACGACTATGCGATCCGCGCGAACCTGATGTGGGTCGCGACGCTCGCGCTGAACGGCCTGATCGGCGCCGGCGTTCCGCAGGACTGGGCGACGCACATGGTCGGACACGAACTCACCGCGCGCTACGACATCGACCACGCGCGCACGCTCGCCGTCGTGCTGCCGTCGATGCTGCAGGTGCGGCGCGACGCGAAGCGTGCGAAGCTGCTGCAGTACGCAGCGCGCGTATGGCAGATCGTCGACGGCACCGAAGACGAGCGCATCGACGCGGCGATCGCGCGCACGCGCGCGTTCTTCGAAAGCCTCGACGTCAAGACCCGCCTCGCCGACTACGGCGTGGGCGCCGACGCGATCGACTATCTGATCGCGCAACTCGACGCGCACGGGATGACGCGGCTCGGCGAGCGCAAGGATGTCACGCTCGCCGTGAGCCGCCGCGTGCTCGAAGCGAGCCTGTAAGTCTTCGACGCTTCGAGGCTTCGAGCCTTTAGCCGAACCCTTACGACCCACGTTCCACTCCGACGGAGATTCCTATGCCGCAAAGCAAGACGACGAACCGCAGGATCGTTCTGAATTCGCGCCCGAAAGGCGCGCCTACGCCCGAGAATTTCCGTATCGAAACGGCGCCGCCGCCCGCGCCCGCGCAGGGCCAGGTGCTGCTGCGCACGGTCTGGCTGTCGCTCGATCCGTACATGCGCGGGCGGATGAGCGACGCGCCTTCGTACGCGCCGCCCGTCGAGATCGGCGGCGTGATGGTGGGCGGGACGGTGAGCCGCGTCGTCTCGTCGACCGTGCCCGCGTTTCGCGACGGCGATCTCGTGCTGTCGAACAATGGTTGGCAGGACTACGCGCTGTCCGACGGTTCCGACCTGATGCCGCTCGCCGGCGTCGAGCATCCGTCGCACGCGCTCGGCGTGCTCGGCATGCCGGGCTTCACCGCCTACTTCGGATTGCTGGAGATCGGCCAGCCGAAGGCGGGCGAGACGGTAGTCGTCGCGGCGGCGAGCGGCGCGGTCGGCTCGGTCGTCGGGCAGATCGCGAAGCTGAAGGGCTGCCGGATCGTCGGCATCGCGGGCGGCGCGGACAAGTGCCGCCATGTGACGGAGACGCTCGGCTTCGACGCATGCATCGATCACCGCGACCCGGACTTCGCGAAGAAGCTCGCCGATGCGTGTCCGAACGGCATCGACGTGTATTTCGAGAACGTCGGCGGCGCGGTGTTCGACGCGGTGCTGCCGCGGCTGAATGTCGGTGCGCGGGTGCCCGTTTGCGGACTGATCGCGCATTACAACGACAGCGCGTTGCCGCCGGGGCCGAACCGGCTGCCGCAATTGACGTCCATGCTGCTGCGCAAGCGGATCAAGATGCAGGGCTTCATCATTCTCGATCACTATGCGGATGTTTATCCGGCATTCCTGAAGGAAATGCGCGAGTGGGTCGCGCAGGGCGAGGTGAAGCTGCGCGAGGACGTCGTCGAAGGGCTCGAAGCGGCGCCGCAGGCGCTCATCGGACTGCTCGACGGGAAGAACTTCGGCAAGCTCGTGGTGCGCGTCGGGCCCGACGCACCGTGACGGTGCGGCACGCGGCATGCGCGGCGGCCGTGCATCGTCGCCGCGCGTCGTCATTAGCAAAACTTGACAATGTATCAACGGAATTGGTGTATCCGAAGCGCAACCATGCGCCCTAAACTTGTCGGCGTCCCCTCCGGCACGCGCAAGGCCGATCGCGCGCGTCGACGCATGTCGGCGTCGACGGAAGGTTGACGCGGCGCTTACGCACGGCGCCGATCGCCACTACTCACATTAGGCCCCCCACATGATCACGCTCAACATCAACGGCGCAACCCATACGGTCGACGCGCCCGCCGACATGCCGCTCCTCTGGGTGCTGCGCGACCTGGTCGGCCTCGTCGGCACGAAGTTCGGCTGCGGCATCGCGCAATGCGGCGCGTGCACCGTGCATCTCGACGGCGTCGCGGTGCGCTCGTGCGTGCTGCCCGTCGCCGCGATCGGCGGCAAGAAGATCACGACGATCGAGGCGGTCGGCGCGACGCCCGCCGGCCGGAAGGTCCAGCAGGCGTGGCGCGAACTCGATGTCGTGCAGTGCGGCTATTGCCAGTCGGGCCAGGTGATGGCCGCGGCGGCGCTGATCGCGTCGAATCCCAATCCCGACGATGCCGACATCGATGCGGCGATGACGGGCAACGTCTGTCGCTGCGGCACCTACAACCGGATTCGCGCGGCGATCAAGCACGCCGCCAAGGAGGCCTGACATGTCGCGCGGACTGATCGAAGCGGGCAACGCGCTCGCCGCCGAAGCGGCGGGCGTGTCGCGCCGTACTTTCCTGAAATTCGGGGTGACGCTCGGCGCGGCGGCGGGCGGCGGCCTGCTGCTGGGCTTCAGCGTGCCTGCCGCGGGCGGCGACGCGCGCCGCACGGTGATCGGCGGCGACGCGGTCGAGACGCCGCAGAGCGGCGTGTTCGCGCCGAACGCGTTCGTGCAGATCGACCGCGCGGGCAAGGTCACGCTCGTGATGCCGAAGGTCGAGATGGGGCAGGGCGTCTACACGTCGATTCCGATGCTGATCGCCGAGGAACTGGAAGTGCCGCTGTCGAGCGTGACGCTCGAGCACGCGCCGCCGGACGGGAAGCTGTTCTTCGATCCGCTGGTGGGCGGCCAACTGACAGGCGGTTCGACGTCGATGCGTTTCGCGTGGGAGCCGATGCGCCGCGTGGGCGCGATCGCGCGCGTGCTGCTCGTCACCGCGGCCGCGCAGCAGTGGAAGGTCGATCCGGCGTCGTGCGTCGCGGAAGGCGGCGAGGTGCGGCACCCGCCGAGCGGGCGGCGCGCGTCGTACGGGCAGCTCGTGGATTCGGCGGCGAAGCTGCCGGTGCCGAAGGACGTCGCGTTGAAAAAGCCCGAGCACTTCAAGCTGATCGGCAAGCCGGTCAAGCGGCTCGATTCGCCGGAGAAAGTCGACGGCACCGCACAGTTCGGGTTCGACGTGCGCGTGCCGGGCATGCTGTATGCGGCGATCGTCAACAGTCCGGTGTTCGGCGGCACGGTCGCGCACGTCGACGATCGCGCGGCAAGGCAGGTGCCGGGCGTGCGGCAGGTCGTCATCGCCGACGACGCGGTCGCGGTCGTCGGCGATCATACGTGGGCCGCCAAACGCGGCGCGGCGGCGCTGCAAATCCAGTGGAACGAGGGAGCGGGCGCGCACGTGTCGACGAAGGACATCGTCGACGATCTCGTGCGCGCGGCCGACGGCCAAGGCGCGGTCGCGCGCAAGGACGGCGACGTCGAGCGCGCGTTCGCGGACGCGAAGACGCGCGTCGACGCGGTCTACGAGCAGCCGTTGCTCGCGCACGCGACGATGGAGCCCGTGAATTGCACGGTGCACGTGCGGCCGGACGGCTGCGAGATCTGGACGGGCACACAGGTGCCGACGCGGTCGGTCGATGCGGCGGCGCGCGTGACGGGCCTGCCGGCCAGCAAGATCATTCTGCACAACCATCTGTTGGGCGGCGGCTTCGGCCGGCGGCTCGAGACCGACATGGTGCGGCAGGCGGTCAAGATTGCGAAGCAAGTGAGCGCACCGGTGAAGGTCGTCTGGACCCGCGAAGAAGACATCCGCCACGACATGTACCGGCCGTACTATTACGACCGGATTTCGGCGGGGCTCGACGCGAACGGCAAGCCGATCGCGTGGCGGCACCGGATCGTCGGCTCGTCGATCGTCGCGCGCTTCGCGCCGCCCGCGATGAAGAACGGCGTCGATCCGGACGCGGTCGACGTGTCCGCCGAGCTGCCGTACGAGCTGCCGAACCAGCTCGTCGACTACGTTCGACAGGAGCCGCGCCACGTGCCGACCGCGTTCTGGCGCGGCGTCGGGCCGACGCGCGGCACGTTCGTCGTCGAGAGTTTCATCGACGAGCTCGCCGCGCAGGCGAAGACCGATCCGGTGCAATACCGGCGCGCGCTGCTCGGCCAGTCGCCGCGCGCGCGCAACGTGCTCGACGTCGCGGCGAAGGCGGCGGGTTGGGGCGCGGCGCTGCCGAAGGGGCAGGGGCGCGGCGTGTCGGTGATGCATGCGTTCGGCAGCTTCGTCGCGATGGTCGCGGATGTGACCGTCGACGGCGGCGAGGTGAGCGTGAAGCGCGTCGTCTGCGCGGTCGACTGCGGGATGGTCGTGAACCCGGACACGATCGAGGCGCAGATGCAGGGCGGCATCATCTTCGGGATCACGGGCGTGCTGTACGGCGAGATCACGATCAAGGACGGCCGTGTCGAGCAGAGCAACTTCACCGACTACCGGATGCTGCGGATCGATCAGACGCCGCAGATCGACGTGCTGATCGTGAAGAGCGCCGAAGCGCCGGGCGGGATCGGCGAGCCGGGCACGGCGGCGCTCGCCGCCGCGCTCGCGAACGCGATCTACGCGGCGACCGGCAAGCGCCTGCGCAAGCTGCCGGTCGGCAGCCAGCTGAAAACCGCCTGAATGTCGAGGACTCCGATGATTCGTACAGGAAACAAACTGAAGCACGTCGCGAAGGCGCTCGGCGCAATGCTCGCCGCGCTCGCGCTGAGCGCGGGCGCGCGCGCCGCGACGCCCGACGACGCGCTCGTCGCGCGCGGCGCATACCTCGCGAAGGCGGGCGATTGCATCGCGTGCCACACGACAGCGCGCGGCAAGCCGTTCGCAGGCGGCCTGCCGATGGAGACGCCGCTGGGCGCGATCTATGCGACCAACATCACGCCGGATCGGGAGACGGGGATCGGCGGCTACAGCGAGGCCGAGTTCGCGCGCGCGCTGCGCGCAGGCGTCGCGAAGGACGGCCACAACCTGTATCCGGCGATGCCGTATCCGTCGTACGCGAAGCTCGCCGACGACGACGTGAAGGCGCTCTACACGTACTTCATGCACGGCGTCGAGCCGGTGAAGCAGGCGAACCGCGCGTCGGACATTCCGTGGCCGCTCGGCATGAGATGGCCGCTGAAGATCTGGAACCCGGTGTTTCTCGACACGACCGTGTATCGCGACAAGCCGGGCAAGGACGCGACGTGGAATCGCGGCGCGTACCTCGTGCAGGGGCTCGGCCACTGCGGTTCGTGCCACACGCCGCGCGGCGTCGGCTTCCAGGAGAAAGCGCTCGACGAAAGCGGCCCGGCGTACCTGTCCGGCGCGCCGATCGACAACTGGTTCGCCGCGAACCTGACGGGCGAGCACAACGTCGGGCTCGGGCGATGGAGCGAAGCCGATGTCGCGCAGTTCATGAAGACGGGCGCGAACAGGCACGCGAGCGCGTTCGGCTCGATGACGAGCGTGATCAATCACAGCACGCAGGCGCTGACGGATGCGGACCTGACGGCGATCGCGCGCTATCTGAAGTCGCTGCCGGCGTCGGGCGGCACGGGCGCGCCGCCTTATCGCTACGACGCGGCCGCGACGCAGGCGCTGCTCGCGCGGCCCGCGCACGATGCGGGCGCGAAGGTGTATGCCGCGTACTGCATGCATTGCCACGGCGTCGACGGCAATGCGTTCGCGCCGCTGCTTTCGCCGCTCGCGGGCAATCCGAACGTGCTCGAATCGAATGCGTCGTCGCTGATCAACGTCACGCTGAACGGCACCGAGGATCTCGTGATCGACGGGCTGCCGGCCGCGTATCCGATGCCGAAGTTCGCGAACGTGCTGACCGATAGCCAGATCGCTGACGTGCTGACGTTCATGCGCGCGGGCTGGAACAACGGCGCGCCCGCCGTGAGGCCGGCCGATGTCGCGAAGCTCAGGAAAGCCACGCAGGCGGCGCGCTGAAGATGGAAAGCATGGATCTCGAAGTGCTGAGAACGGGCGCGCGCTGGCTCGGCGACGGCCGCCGCGCGCTGCTCGTGACGGTCGTGCGGACCTGGGGTTCGTCGCCGCGGCCGGAGGGGGCGATGCTCGCGGTGCGCGACGACGGGCTCGTCGTCGGCTCGGTGTCGGGCGGCTGCATCGAGGACGATCTGATCGCGCGCGTGCAGGCGTCGGGCGTCGCGAGCTGGGCGCGGCCCGAAGCGGTCA
>NZ_LOVS01000209.1:0-17988 GCF_001523835.1 Burkholderia sp. ABCPW 14
TCGCACGGTCCGCGCCGATCGCGAGCGCCGTGCGAAGCGTTTCCTGAGCCTGCGCGACGCCCACCGACACCGCGATCACTTCCGTCGCCACGCCCGCTTCCTTCAGGCGCACCGCTTCCTCGACCGCGATCTCGTCGAACGGATTCATCGACATCTTCACGTTCGCAATTTCGACCCCCGTGCCGTCCGTCTTCACCCGGACCTTCACGTTGTAATCGACCACTCTCTTCACTGGCACCAGGATTTTCAATTCCGTCTCCGAGCTGGATGGATGCGCGTCAGGCAATTGGATCGTCCATTACACGCGGATTCGACGAACGCGACAACTATCGATTGGCTCTGCCGGTCATAGCCCGCGCCTATTGCACGAAACAGGCCATCCACGAGCGACGCGGCCCGGGAAACCCGGGCCGTTCCGCCAGCGCCTCGCCAGCATCTCGGTGATCGCGAGGAAGCGCGCGATGTCGCTTTGCGGCCGTCGACGTATGGACCGTCATGGCAAGCTCGTTCAGCACCGTTTCATGACGCGCCGGACGTTGCCGGCAATCCATTCGGCATCCGAATGTACGCTGCCACGACCAGCGAGCACCGCATACTGCGCATCGATCCAATCGACCGACCGCCGAAAACGTCGAATGCATCCGTCTTCCAAAGCGATTGCCATTCGCGTCAGCCCAGGAAGCCCGTCACGAGCAACAGATTCGTGCCGCCGATCAACACGAACAACGTCCATGCGACGACCTGCGCACCACGGCCGATCGCATAGTCGCTCATCAACGATCGATCGCTCACCGACCGGATCAGCGGCCACATCGCGAACGGCAATTGCACGCTCAACAGGACCTGACTCCACACGAGCAACTGCCCGATCGCACCGTCGCCGAGCCACAGCACGCCGATGAGCGCCGGGACGAGCGCGAGGCCGCGCGTGATCAGGCGACGCTGATAACACGGTATTTTCACGTGCAGGAAGCCGTCCATGATGACTTGCCCCGCGATCGTGCCGGTCAGCGTCGAACTCTGGCCGGACGCGAGCAGCGCGACGCCGAACAGCAAGGCCGCCGCGCCGCCGGCGATCGGCGTGATCAGCTTGTAGGCCTGGTCGATGTCGGCGACGCCCGTCTGCCCGGTCGCATGGAACGCCGCTCCGGCGAGGATCAGGATCGCCGCATTGACGAGCATGGCGACGAGCAGCGATATCCACGTGTCGATGCGAACGAGCGCGAGCGTATCCCGGATCGCGTCACCCGCACCGCCTACGACGCGACGCGTCTGCACGACCGACGAATGCAGGTAGAGGTTGTGCGGCATGATCGTCGCGCCGACGATGCCGAGCGCGAGCACGATCGCATCCTTGTGATCATGGTTCGGCACGCCAGGCGTCAGGCCGTGCAACACCGCGCGCCAATCGGGCGGCACCATCGCGACCTGCGCGACGAAACAGAACGCCATCGTGCCGATGAGCCCGAGCACGATCGCCTCGATCTTCCGGAATCCCTTGCCTTGCAAGCCCAGGACGATCATCGTGTCGAACGCGGTGAGCACGATGCCCCACGCGAGCGGCACGCCGAGCAGCAGCTTGAACGCGAGCGCGCAACCGAGCACTTCGGCGATATCGCACGCGATGATCGACACCTCGGCCGTGACCCACTGGACGACGCGCCCGAACGGCCCGTAGCGGTCGTAGCTCGCCTGCGCGAGATCGCGGCCGGCGACGAGGCCGAGCCGTGCGGCGAGCATCTGCAGGAAGATCGCGGCGATGCTCGAAAACACGACGACCCACAAGAGCGCATAGCCGAACTGCGAGCCGGCCTGGATGTCGGTCGCCCAATTGCCGGGGTCCATGTAGCCGATTGCCACGAGCAGGCCGGGGCCGGCGAAACGGCGCAGTTTGGCGAGACGGGAGACGCCTGCATCGACGACGATGCTGCCTTTGACTTCGGCCGGACAAAAGGGCGCGGTGGGGATAGTGGGGAGCGGCATGGGAGATGCTGGAGAGCCAATGTGCGTGGCGGTCATTTTACGCATTCGTTGGCGGACCTTCCCGCCTTCGGGATATCGCCCGGACGCCGTTTGTTTCGAGCGCTTTCGGCGCTGCGGTTACGCGCGCGAAGCCGCACTCGCCCGCGCGCTGCGCGCGCTCGACGACACCGTCGTGCACGCGCCGTTCGACGGCTACGTGACCAGGCTCGCGATCCTCGCCGGCGAGACGGTCGCGCCAATCAATCGATCTTCACGCGGATCCGCGCAGGCGAATGGTTCGCCGTCGCCAACTTCCGCGAAACCTCGCTCGGCGCGATCGACGCCGGCGCCAGCCCGCCCGTCACCACGAACCGGCCGTCGCCCTGCAACTGCGCGTACGCACCGACGCGACCGGCGGTGCCGCTGTTCCAGAGCGGCCGTCCCGCGGTGTCGTATTCGACCAGATTGCCATCCCCCTGCATCACGATGCGCGCGGCGGTCTGCGACGACACGCCGTTGTTCCATACCGGCGCGCTGCCTTGATAGCTGACGAGATTGCCGTCACTCTGGAGTACGAGCTTGAACCGGCCATCGCAAGACACGATCGCCTGCCCGACGTCGAGCCCCTGGTTCGGGCCGAGCGCGCCGCATGCAGGCACGCCCGCCGCTTGCGGACCGGGATTGGCCGGCACCACGTCGGTGACCGGCGACTCGCCGCGAACCATGCGTCCCGTCTCGTACGCGAATCGCAGATACCAGTCGCTGGGAAGCGCCCGTCCGTCGGCATCGAGCGTCAGCCAATATCCCTGGTCGGGCGCATCACTGCGCTTGCCGGCTACTTTGAAGATCGCCGTCCCTTCGTTGACTTCGTCGAACATCGCGATCTTGACCACCGACGCCCCGCTCGATACCGCGTCGTAGACCTGCCGCCACAGAAAAGCGCCGCCGAGTCGAGGCACCCGATTCGCCGCCGCAGCCGGATTCAGGTTGTGCCACGAAAACCCGGGGAACACGACCGGCAGATACAGTTGCCCATTTTTCTTCGCCAGCGCGAGATCGGGCTGCAGCACCGCGGTCTTCCAGTTGTCGACGTCCTGCGGCGTCACGTAATCGGAAATCAGCGGGCACCACAGTAATTCATCGACTCCCCTTCAACTTCAACCAGACCTTGTTTCGCAACTGAATCGCTGCCGGCGAGCACATCTTGTACGGTCTGAGCCGTCCTTTGTATTGCTCCGGCGTTTGGATCGCAGGATTCTTCAGCAGTGCGGAGTCAACGTAGCGATCAGAACCGACGATCTCGTTGTTGTACCGAACAGCGTTCGTCACCTGAGCGATGTTCTCGGGCCGCATCATCCAGTCGACGAATTTATAGGCCGATTCGACGTTCCGCGCTTTTGCCGGGATGAGCAGGCTGTCCATGAACAGACGGACGCCCTCCTTCGGGTACACGAACCTGATGGTCGGGAGGCGATCCTGCGCGCGCGCAGCCGCCCCGTTCCAGACGTGCAGAACCGTGATTTGCTTTGACGCGAGGCGGTCGACCGTTCCGTCGTTGCTGTACGTCTTCACGAATGGCTTCTGCTTTTGCAAGACGTCGAGCACACGCTTCGCGTCCGCGGGATTCTCGGTGCATTCGTCCTGTCCCAGGTACCAGCTCGCAGCCATGTACAGTTCCTCCTCGACGTCCAAATCGCCGATCTGGCCGCGCAACTCCGCAGGCGGATCGAAAAAGGACTTCCAACTGTCGTCGAGCCGGCCACCCGGCACGCGCGCACTGTCGTAGGCGAAGCCGGTCAGCACGACCGTAAACGGCATCGCGTAATCCCGCTGAGGATCAAATGCCGGGTGGCGGTATTCCGGCTTGATGTTCGCGATATTCGGCAGCTTGCTCTTGTCGAGCTTGAGCAGCAGGGCGGATTTCACCAGCACCGGAACGTAGTAATCACCGGCGATCACGACATCGTATCCGCCTCCGCCCGCCTGTAGTTTCTGGGTAAGCGCCGCATCGCTTGCATAGGTGTCGAGCGTCGTCTCGATTCCAGTCTCTGCCTGAAACTTCTTGATCAGGGTGACAGGCAAGATGTTCGGCCAGCTTCCGATGTGAAGCTCAGCGGCCTGTGCAGTGATGGCTGCAATAAGCAATATTGCCCCAACTATTTTTTTCATATTGCCCCTATTGTTTGGACGTTCGAGTGGCACGTCTCTGACTGTCTGGGCGCGGATTTTTTGGCGCCTCGCGCGCCGACAATCAAGACCATCAACAGTTGAATCGACGAAAGGCCGATGATCGCCGTCGAGATGGCACTGACCTTTAGAGACGGTTTCAAAATGGTCCCGTGGGGCTGTTAACTTTCTCGGCGAGCCGTTAACCTCAGGCATCGGAATAACCGAGGCCGTAGAGATGGGCAAGCCGATCATCGACGACGAACTGTGGATGCTGATCGAGCCGTTACTATCGCCACCCAAGCTGCGGCGCGAGAAGAACCCGGACCGCCTGCCTGTCTCGAATCGCGCCGCGCTGACCGGCATCCTGTTCGTTCTCAAGACCGGACTGCGCTGGCGCGACCTGCCCGCCGAGATGGGCTGCGGTTCGGGCGTGACGCGTTGGCGACGGCTCCGCGATTGGCAGGCTGCGGGCGTATGGGATCGCTTGCACGGGTTGCTGCTCGCGAAGCTGCGAGCGGCAGACCAGATCGACTTCTCGCGAGCCGCCGTCGATTCATCATCGATTCGCGCCGTTGGGGCGGGCCAAAAACTGGGCCAAACCCTACCGATCGCGCGCGACCCGGTTCCAAGCACCACATCGTCACCGACGCCAACGGCACGCCGCTCGCCGCGATCCTGACCGGCGCAAATATCAACGACGTCACGCAATTGCTGCCGCTGATCGACGCGATTCCACCGATTCGCGGATTGCGCGGCCATCCACTGAGCAGACCGCGTGCGGTCTACGCCGATCGTGGTTACGACTCCGAGCGACATCGACGAGCGTTGCGCAAGCCCGGTATCGAGCCGCTGATCGCCAAGCGCCGTACGGAACATGGCAGCGGTCTCGGAAAATATCGCTGGGTCGTCGAACGCACGCATGCCTGGCTGCATCACTTCCGCCGCCTTCGAATTCGTTTCGAGCGTCGTGCTGATATTCACGGCGCGTTCCTCAAACTCGGTTGCTGCTTGATCTGCTGGAATACACTCCGGCGCGTCGAACAGCCTTTATGAAACCGTCTCTTACTGCTCGATCAAAAATCGATCTCGGTTCCGGGCCTGCGCGATCCATGCCGGCGCGCGCCCCTTTCCACTCCATGTCGCACCGGTCTTCGGGTGCCGGTACTTCGGAACGCTCGCGCCTTTTGCGGCGGCAGTGTCTTGTGCTCGGGGCGCACGCTTACGGCCGAAGACGTCCTGCTCGGTCAGTCCATACTCGGCCACCTTCGCGCGCACGTCGGCAATGACTGCCGCGAGCTCCTGGTCACGCAGCGCCGATGCCTCTGCCTGCAATGCTTCGATTTGTGCCTTTACGTCCGAATACGTACGCTTGTTACCTGCCATTGTCATTATCCTGTTGAAATTGATCATCGCCGGCTACCGGCCGGCACGGGACGCTCGCGCGTCAGGTCCTTTTCGTCCAGCGTGCAGAAGTACGTTAGGGCCGCAAAAACCCCCTGCGCCAGAGCGCTGAGCCCGCCCAAAATGACGGCAGCATTGACCCATCAATGCAAGCGCAAGGGCTGCTCCGTACCCCCCACTCCCCGCTGACATACCGACGCCCTTTATCGTCGATTCCGAAGGAGACGGGCTTGCCGCCTGCCTCGAATTCCGAATTCACTCGCTCGTGAATCGGCATGGCTATTCCTTAGTTACATCCGAAAGCCG
The DNA here is from genome assembly GCF_001523835.1 of Burkholderia sp. ABCPW 14. Lineage (NCBI taxonomy): Bacteria > Pseudomonadati > Pseudomonadota > Betaproteobacteria > Burkholderiales > Burkholderiaceae > Burkholderia > Burkholderia sp. ABCPW 14. The sequence goes on from NZ_LOVS01000209.1 coordinate 5,839, forward strand.
GAAGACGGTGGAGCGCCATCCGGCTCAGGGGAAGGACGCAGCCCAAGCACGTCGAGATACGTGTCAAGCGAGCGCTGCGCCGATTCCGCGATCAGTTGCGTGATGTCGTCGTAGGCGCCACTTCCACAGGCGCTGTCCAGTGCATCGTAATAGGCGAGCCGATCTTCCTTGCGGACGATTGCCGGCGGATAGCCAGCTTTCATCAACTCGAAGTTCAGCAGGAGCCGCCCCGTGCGTCCATTATCATCGATGAACGGACGGATCTTGGCGAAGCGTGTGTGCAGTTCCGCGGCGCGTTCGACCGGATGCATCGCACCGGCCTTTTCGTACCCGTCGATCAGTGCCGCCATTTCAGCGGGCAGATGAAAGAAGTCGGGCGGCGTCGTGCTCGCGCCCGCAATTACAACATTCTCGTGGCGGTAGCGGCCCGCCTCGCCGTCGTTGATGCCTTTCAACACGAGCCCGTGGATGTTGCGGATCTGCCAATCCGACAACGCCTCGGCCCTCGAGACAATGCCCTCGACATAGAGGATCGCGTCGCGGTGGTTCGTCGCCTCGAAGTGTTCGCGAAGAGTCTTTCCGCCGACCGTGATGCCTTCGAGCACCACTTTGGTCTCGCGCAGCGTCAAGGTGTTCCCTTCGATCGCGTTCGAGTGATACGTCCACTCCAGCACCAGTTTCTCTCGCAGAGAGGCGACCGTGTGCCGAGGAAGCGGACGTGCAGCATCGAGCGTCGCCTCGTCGGCGTCAATCTTCTTTAGCAGCACGGCAGATTGATTCGGCATTTGCCTCTCGAAGTGGATTGTTTGTGAGTCAGTGCATATCCCCATTAGGGATAATCAAATGGATTTTCGCTTTTTTTGCCACTGCAAGATGTCCAAGACATATGACCGTCCCATGTCGGGCATGGTGCGCGCGTCCGGCGAGTCATCCGGCAGAAGCCATTTGTCCAAGGTCCGCGCCGCAACACTCAAGCGGACCGCGAACTCCGCGCGAGTCATCCCGAGCTGATCCATTGCCACGCGCAGCAGTTCCTGTTGTGAGCGTGCTGCGAGTCTATCCTTCGTTGTCATGTTCCTCAATATCGGTCGAAATCACTCTCGGCTTTATATCCCCAACGGGGACAAAGCTCAAGCGCCCGAGAGCAGTTCATCAAGCCCAGTTGCCGGGAAACGGAATTAGTATGACTCGGTCGCTTCTTGTGAGACAGGAAATACCGAAATCTGAAGACTGCTCGGATGTCCGCGCGCGTAGCGCATGATTACATTCATCACGGTGCGCCACTGGCAAGGACAAGGCGCCCGAATCGCCGCCGATTGCACAGGGGCCCTCCGCCTCGCCGAATCAGGCCTACTCGACGAGCAGGAGGCGACCACGACAGGGTGGCTCGGCCCGCTATTCCGAAGCCGCTACCCTGAGGTTCGACTCGACCAGGACCGAAGCTCGTCCCTTCGGGACCGTTTGTGACCACTGGCGCGGCGATGGGGCATCTGGATCTCACGCTCCGGCTGATCCGGCAAGAGAGCCCGGAATTGGCCACGCTCGTGGCGCGGGACATGTTGGTCGACGGGCGGGTATCTCTGGCGCCATACGTCATCCCCGATCACCTCGCGCATAGCGATCCTCTCATCGAACGATTCGAGCAATGGACACGCACGGATCTGGCGAGGGGATTCTCGCTGCAAGAGGCCGCCCACGACCTCGCAACAAGCCCGAGGACGCTGCAAAGGCATGCCGGAGTCGTGCTTGGCAAATCCCCCTGTCCTGCTTTCAGGATCGACGGGTCGAGCGTGCCAGGTATCTTATCGAGACAAGCTCGATGGACTGGATGCAATCGCCGCAGAAATGGGCTACGCAGACGGCGCAACTCTGCGACCGCGGCTTCGCCGGAGACTTGGTCGGGGGGTGCGTGCTCCGATCAGGCTGACCGGGACGAACCCGAATCTGTACGGACAATCGGGCGGCACGATCTAGGGCAATATTCTTTGTTCGCGCACTGTCAGCTTGGCCGGCAGAATCCGTTTTCCACCCAGGTCACAGCGCTCGCCTTGCTGAGCTTGAAGTTCGCCGCCACCCGCATTTGAGCGAGTTGCTCGCCGAAGGCGTCAAGAGCGGTCAGCAGTGCGTAAGGCTCATCTTCGTCGGGAACAATATCCAGCGTGATGTCCAATTCGCCCTCGCCCGTTGCCGCCGCAACCGTCACTCGCTTATGCAACTGCGCGCGCAGTTGCTGCTCGTGCCGACGCAATACCTCTGACGCGGTTTTCACGAGCGTATTGAATGCCGAAGTATCGAGCGGCTTCGGATCCTTCTTGTTGCGGCCCATCGTCCATGGACCGACAAGCGCGGGTTCCGGCTCGCCGTCCTTGATCATTTCGACGGCCCAGCCGTCGTCGTCCTGGTTCTTAACCACGCGCGCAGTCCAGCCGCCGTCGCGCCACAGATAGTCCTCGTGCAGCGTTTCGGAGCGCTCGTCAAAATGGCCTTCCGCCGCGGAATCGGCGGCGCGATCTGTTGCGGAATCGAGCGTTGGAAGGGGCGTGTCGGTCATTGCAGGTTCACTCACATTCGTAGGGCGCATTCAGTACAAGCATGGGATTCTACCTGCCCGACGAGCGGCGGGCACTGCCCTATGACGGCAGTACGCCAACCGGCCAACACGTACCCACAGAGTGAGCGCGAATTTCGGCGCACCTAGCTTGCGCGGCTGAGAAGGCACACGATGGCGTCCGCAGCCACAACTTGCGGACGCCATCCATGACCCAGGATGAACTGACCTTTTTTGCCCGTGCGGGTGGCACGCATGGGTGTTGGCGGCAAGCGCAGCTTCGACCTGGCCGACAAGCAACGACTCATCGATGCCTGCCTGCAACCGGGCGTATCGCTGTCTGGCCTGGCGCTGAAGGCTGCACGCCATTCCTGGTGTATTTGCGAACGGTCTTGCGGTCCATACCCAGTCGAGCGGCGATGGCCGAAACACTCAGCCCCTGCCGATGCATTTCCAGAATCGTCATCACTTCCCCCAACTCGGCCACCGACACCCCCAAGACGGATCTCAAGGGCGATATGGTCGGCGATCGACAGGACGGCGCCGCTACCGCTGCGCCGTCAGATAAAAAACTGGGGAAAATGACTTCGACAAATGTGGGGGGGTATCTATGCGACGCTGACATCCAAGACTTAACCTGCCTCACACGAGGCATTTCGGATACCTCCGAATAACGGGATGACCGAGTCGTTTGTGAAAATCATGAAGCATGATTACATTCCCTTCATGAACAAGTCTGATTTGCCGACAGCGCTCACATATCTGGCCGATGCCTTCGAAAACTACAATGAGCGCCACCCGTACGAAGCACTGAAATACCGTTCGCCACGGGAGTTTCGCCGTGCCACGACATCACGAACTTAACGGCGTCCTTGTGTCCTCAGACACGGGAGGAACTCCATGGACATATTCGGACGGGCAAGACTCATCAAAAATATGTCCTCCTACTGCCTAACCTCTCAACCTCCAATCCATTTACTCAACACACTTATATTTTCTCCACGACGCATTCAACAGTCATGTCAGAAAAGGCTTTCCGTCCACTACTGCATATTTCCCGTCGCCAGGCCCTGCTGTTCTGCGTGCTGCTTACCGCCTTCGAACTGTTGACTTACCTGGCCAGCGACATGGTGATGCCGGCCATGCTGCAAGTCACACGCGATCTGTCCGCATCCAACCACCACGTCCCCACCGCGCTCAGCGCCTTCCTGCTGGGTGGCATCGCCGTCCAGTGGCTGATCGGCCCGCTGTCCGACCGCTTCGGCCGCCGCCCGCTGCTGCTGGCCGGCACGCTGATCTTCGCTCTCGCCTGCCTGGCCGCTGGCGGTAGCCAGCACATCGGCTGGTTCAATCTGCTGCGCTTTATCCAGGGAATCGCTCTGGGTTTCATCGTGGTGGTCAGCTACCCCACACTGCAGGAAACCTTCGCCGAACGCGACGCGGTGCGGCTAATGGCGCTGCTGGCCAATATCGCGCTGCTATCGCCGCTGGCCGGTCCGCTGCTGGGTAGCCTGCTGCTGGAAATTCTGTCCTGGCGCCAGCTATTCGCCGCGCTGGGCATCACCACCCTGCTGGTAACGCTGAGCCTGTGGGGCTGGATGCCGGAGACGCTGGGCGCGCCGCGCCACGACGGTCCCGCTCAGCAGCCGGTGCCGCTTCGCCTTGGGGGCGCGCTGGCCAAGTATCTGGCCCTGCTCAAGCTCCGTGATTTCGTTTGCGGCAGCCTGGCGCTGGGTCTGCTGACCCTGCCGCTAATCGCCTGGATCGGCCTGTCGCCACTGCTCTTGATCTACCGCCTTGGCTACAGCGGTCTGGAGTACGGCCTGTGGCAGATGCCGGTGTTCGGCGCGGTGATTGCCGGCAACCTGCTGCTGAACCGGCTGGCAGGCCGGCTGGAACTGTCCCGCCTACTGCGGCTGGCGCTGTGGCCGATGGCTACCGGCCTACTGCTCACCGGACTCGCCGCCCCGTTCTCGCCTTCGCTGCCGGCGCTGGTTGTCTGCCTGGCCGTCTACGCCTTCGGCCTGGACCTGGGCAATGCCCCCCTGTACCGGCTCACGCTGTACAGCAGCGACAACGCAAAAGGCAGCGTCGCCGCGATGCTGGGCATGCTGTCCACGGCCATGCTGGGCGGTGGCAGCACCGTGCTGGCGCTGCTGAACGCCGGCGACAGTCCCACTCGCTTCGCTGCCGGCGTCAGTCTGGCCTCGCTACTGGCCGCGCCGCCGCTGTGGATGCTGCTGCGCCGCCCTCAGCCCCAGCCTGTCTCTGCCTGACGTCCGCTTTCTTGTTCACTGGAACTGCCATGACCCCGCTCCCCCACGTCGAGGCCCTGTGCGCGCTCGAACAACCCTACCGCGCCGAAGCCAAATGCGACCGATTGTTCGACGCCGCGATGCGCGAGCTCGTCGATTTCCACTGCGAGCACAGCCCCGGTTATCGCCGCTGGCTGGAGCAGAATGGCTTCACGCCCGAGCGGCTGGCCGACCTGTCCGACTGGTCACAGCTGCCACCCATATTCGCCAATTATTTCAAGCGCAACCTGCTGTTGAGCAAGACCGGCGAGGATGCGCTGGAGCTGACCTCGTCCGGCACCACCGGACAAAAGAGCCGAATGCGCTACGATGCGCGCAGCATAGGCGCCGCTCAGCGCATGGTGGACCGCATCTTCGACCACTACGGCTGGAACACGCCGCAGACGCCGTGCAACTACCTGCTCCTCAGCTACGAGCCGGCCGGCGCCATCACCTTGGGCACGGCCTATACCGACCAGTTCCTGTGCAAGTACGCACCGATCAACCGCGCCGTCTACGCGCTGCGTCACAACGGCAAGGGCAACGAATTCGACCCGTTCGGCACGATACGCGCACTGCAGGAATTCGCCGATGACGGGCTGCCGGTGCGCATCTTGGGCTTCCCGGCGTTCCTGTGGTTCACGCTGGAGCGTATGCGTGACATGGGCCTGCCGCCGCTGGCACTGCATCCGGAATCGTTGGTTTTCCTTGGCGGCGGCTGGAAAACCCACGCCGACCAGGCCATACCCAAGGCCGAGCTGCACCGCCGCTTGGGCGAACAGATCGGCGTGCCGGACGAGCGCTGCCGCGACGGCTACGGCTCGGTCGAACATTCGGTGCCCTATATCGAATGCCCACGCCACCATTTTCACGTGCCCAGCTGGGCACGCGTCTGGACGCGCGATACCGCCACGCTGGCTTGCCTGCCCTATGGCGAGGTCGGCTTCCTGCACTTGGTCTCGCCCTACATCACTTCGAGCCCAGCGCACAGCATGCTGCTGAGCGACCTAGCCGTGCTGCAACCGGCCGAACGCTGCGGCTGCGGCCTGGCCACCGACTGGTTCGATCTCCTGGGCCGCGCCGGCACCAGCAAGAGCCGCAGCTGCGCGATGGCCGCGTCCGAATTGATCAAGGAGTCCTGAAATGTACCTGATTCATGGCGAACTGCGCGCCGACATCGAGCTCGATGCCGCGCTGGCCACCCTGCGCGCCCGCCTCACCGATACCCTGGCCGCGCCGCCAGACGCAGAGGCGGTGCTGTCCTGCGCCGAACGCTTCGCCGACGCCCTCGCCCGGGCCGACCACCACCTGCTGCCGGACGAGGCAGCGCGTGCCGGGCTGGCCGCCTTCTGCCGCCGCGAGGCGCTGCAGGCCAAGCTGGAACGCGAGCTGGGCGAAAGTCCGTTCTCGCTGCGTCGTCCCGACTACCGCGAGGCGCACTTCGAGGCCTGGCGGCCGCTGGGTCTGGTGGTGCACGTCACCCCGTCCAACGCCGCGCTGCTACCCTTCATGGCGGTGCTGGAAGGCCTGCTGGCCGGCAACGTCAACTGGTTGCGCCCCAGCGGCAGCGACCGGGGCCTGAGCGCCCGGCTGCTGGCCGAACTGCTGCAGCACGACGCCGACGGCCAGTTGGCCGCGCATATCGCCGTACTGCCCACGGCGAACGAGGCACTTCCCCTGCTGATGGCCGACGCCGACGGCGTGTCGGCCTGGGGCGGCGACGCCGCGCTGGCCGCCATTCGCGGCCGGCTGCCGGCCGGCTGCCGTTGGATAGACTGGGGCAACCGCATCAGCTTCGCCTATCTGGATCCCGCCGCCGCCGCGGATGATCAGTTGGATGCGCTGGCCGACGACATTTGCCGCCACGACCAGCAGGCCTGCTCCAGTCCGCAGGCCATGCTGGTGGACAGCGACGATCCGGCCGTGATCCACGAGATGGCGCGGCGGCTGGCCGCCGCGCTCAACCGTCGCGCGCCCCTGTGGCCGGCGCTGACGCCGGACTTGCAGGAGGCCGCCGAGATCAGCACCCGCATGGCCTTCCACCAACTGGACCAGGCCTTCGCCAACGGCCAGGGCCAGGTGCTTGCCGGCAAGGGCTGGCGGCTGGCTTGGAATACGCGCCAAGAACTGGCACCGTCGCCGCTGTTTCGCACCGTGGAACTGCGCCCGGCACCACGCGCCGCGCTCGCCCGCATCCTGCGCCCATGGCGCACCCATCTGCAAAGCTGCGGCCTGATCGCCCCCGCATCGCAATTGCCGAAATTGAGTCGCGCGCTGGTGACCGCCGGCGTCAGCCGAATCGCGCCGGCCGGCCGCATGCACGACGGCTACCACGGCGAGCCGCACGACGGCGTCTACGCGCTGCAGCGGCTGTCGCGCCGGGTGTCGGTCAGCCTGGACGCCGCCGCGCTGCCCGGCCACGCCCACTTGGACGCGCCGCCGGCCCAGCCCGAGGGCCTGGCCGCGCTGCCGTTGATGGACAAAAGCACTTTCCAGAGCCAATCCGCCAACGGCAAAGCCCAGCTGTTCTTCCGCAGCGGCGGCTGCAGCGGTGCGCCCAAACTGGCCGGCTTCAGCTACCGCGACTACCACCGCCAAATGCGCGCCGCCGCCGACGGCCTCTTGGCGGCCGGCTTGAACCCGGCCACCGACCGCGCGATGAACCTGCTGTACGGCGGCAAACTGTACGGCGGCATGCTCAGCTTCTTTACGATACTGGATCACTTGGGCGTGGCGCAGTACCCGATGGGCGGTCCGTCCGACGACGACTTCGGTGAGATCGCCCACTTCATCGCCGAGCAGCAGATCAATACCCTGATCGGCATGCCTGGCACGTTGCACCGGTTGTTCGAATGCGAGAACAAGGTGCTGCGCCGTTATGGCGGGGTGGGCAAGGTATTCTGCGGCGGCGAGCACATCAGCGACGGCCAGCGCGCCTACATCGGCAGCTTCGGCGTGAAGCTGATCCGCTCGGCGATATACGGCTCGGTGGACGCCGGCCCGCTAGGCCACGCCTGCCCGCACTGCGTTGACGGCGAGTTCCACCTGCTGGCCGAAACCCAGTGGCTGGAAGTGCTGGAAACCGACAGCGACCTGCCGGCCGCGCCCGGCGCGCCCGGCCGCATGGTGTTCACCTCGCGCGAGCGCGAGGCACAGCAGGTGAAGCGCTACGATCTGGGCGATCTCGGCCAGTGGCTGCCCGACGGCTGCCTCTGCGGCTTGGCCACGCCGCGCTTCCGCCTCATCGGTCGCCACGGCGCGCTGCTGCGGGTGGGTACCATCTTCGTCAACCCTGCTGAACTGAGTGGCAAGATCGGTCTGCCGATGCAGTGGCTGGTGGACAGCGCCGACAGCGGCGGCGATCGCATCCGACTGCTGGCCGACGGCGACGCAAGGGCGATACGCGCCCGCCTCCTGGAAGAACCGATGCTGAGCAAGGTGGTGGGCGGCGGCCTGCTCCAGTTGGACGTGACTGCCATCCCGGCCGCCGAATTCCGCCGCCATCCGCACAGCGGCAAAACTCCGCTGGTGCTGGACCTGCGACGTTGAAACCCGGCCGGCGTCGCGGCGCCGGCATGCACGCGAACCCTATGAATCCAAACCTCACATCGCTCGTCGAACACGCCCGACGCCATTCACCACACTATCGCGCGCTCTACCGCGACCTGCCCGACCAAGGCTGGCAACTATCCGACCTGCCGCCGGTCGACCCCGCCGTCTACTGGGGGGATTCGCACGACCTGTCGCGCCAGCCGACCCTGATCGCAGCCCCGGCGGACGGCCACGTGTTCAAGACCGGCGGCTCCACCGGCGACGGCAAGCTGTCGGTGTTCAGCCGCGCCGAATGGCAGGCCTTCGTCCGTGCTTTCGGCCGTGGTCTCGCGTGTCAGTTGCGCCCCGGCGACCGCGTCGCCAACCTGTTCTTCGCCGGCGACCTCTACACCAGCCTGCTGTTCATCCACGGCGCGCTGGCGCAGGCACCGGTGCCGGTACTGGAATACCCGTTCACCTGCAGCGTCGACAATGACGCGCTGGCCGCCGCCATTCACCGCCACCGCATCAATGTGCTGGCCGGCGTGCCAGCGCAACTGCTGCGCTTCGCCCATCGTCTGGAGGAAAAAACCCAGGTGCTGCCAGAGGTCGAAACCGTGCTCTACGGCGGCGAAAGCCTATTCGGCGAGCAGATCGAACTGTTGAAGCAGGTGTTCCCGCGGGCACGCATCGGCTCGGTCGGCTGCGCTAGCGTCGACGCGGGCCTGATAGGCTACGCCGACCCCAACTGCGGCAATGGCGAACACCGGGTGTTCGATGGCGACAGCATCGTCGAATTCGTCGATGAGGACAGCGGCGAAACGATAGACGAGTCGGGCCGACGCGGCCTGTTGCTGGTAACCAATCTGCAGCGCCAACTAATGCCGGTGATCCGATATCCCAGCGGCGACCTCGGCTGCTGGCGCGAACCGCCCGGCCCCAACCGCAAGTTCGCGCTGCTGGGCCGCGCCGGCAACGGCCACCGCGTCCGCGTCGGCACGTTGTCGCTGTTTCCGGAGGAACTGGGCCGGACGCTGGGCGAGCTACATGAACTGCTGGGCTGGCAACTGGAAATCTCGCGCGAGGGGGGACGGGACTGCCTGGCGCTGCTGCTGTCGGCGCGCGCGCCGCTGGATCTGGAGCGGCTGCGGCTGGCGCTGCTGGCCGGCCAGCCGGCGATTGCCGAATTATGCAAAGAAGAGCAACTGAGCCTGGCACTGCGGCAGACCACACCGGAGCAAATGCGCACCCATCCGCGTTCCGGCAAGCTGCTGCGGGTGGTGGACCGGCGTGACTATCAGCCGGCGGAGGCGCCGGCATGAACACTCGCCATCCGCGAGCCATCTGTGCGCGCGACTACCAGCCGTCCGACGCCATCGACATCAGCACGCTGTTTCGCACGGTCTATGGCGACCACTACGTCTACGCCGATGTCTACCTGCCCAGCCAGATCCAGCAACGCAATGCCAGTGGACATTGGCGTTCGGCGGTCGCCGTCCGCGACGGCCGGCTGTTGGGACACGCCGCGCTGTGGCTGGATCCGGCCCAGCCGGGCCAAGCAGAGCTGGCGCTGAATGTGGTGCATCCGGACGCGCGCGGCCAGGGTATCGCCAGCCTATTGGGCCGCCACCTGTGTGCGGCAGCAGCCAATCTCGGTATTGCGCTGCTGACCATCAAACAGGTGTGCTCCCATCCGCGAAGCCAGTACGTGGCTCGGGCGCTGGGTTTTCGCAGCACGGCACTGCTACTCGACTACGTGGATTCGCCGTTCGGATGCCCGGAACCGGAAAGTATCATTTTCGGCTGCCTGCCGCTCAAGCCGCTGCCGCTTCCGCGGCTGGACTGGCCGCAAGCCTGGCGCGAATGGCTGGCACCGCTGCACCAGACGTTTGGTGAAGAAGAACGCTTGCCCGCCGACGCCAGCCTGCCTAGCCTCGCGCTAACGTGTCACGGTCAATGGCTAGAGCTAACCATGCAACAGCCATCAGAGGCTCAGTTGACCGAGATCGCAACCATGCCCGCCGGCAAGCCGATCTATCTGAAGCTGCCGGCCAGCGCGGAAACGCTGGCGTGTCGGCCGGAATTGGAGCGGGCCGGCTTCCGCTTTGGCGGACTGCTGCCGGTGGCGTCCGACGGCTGGCAGTTGCTATGGCTGCGCGGCCTGAGCGGACAGGCAATCCGCTTCTGCGACAAGCAAGCAGCGCAATTGCACCAGATTTACGCCAATCCGGACATTACTTTATGACCAAACCGCCAGAATTCACACGAAACGGATGATCACGCCAAGTCGCCCGCTTGAGACGATGTATCCGGTGGTGTTCTTCGACGCGCTGCGAGTCAAGATCCGGGACGAAGGTGTGGTTCGCAACAAAGTGATCCGCTTGGGTTTTCCGGACCAGGTGCTTGAGCTGTAGGCGTCGTAACTGGTCGGGCGGCAGCGGCAGCAATTGCTGGCGACTCAGGGGCTTACGATTCGTGTACGACCATCATATTGGTCCCGGCCGACGAGTTTCATCACGCGCGCCCCGACGTCGAAATCGACGAGATCAGGTTGGCTCCGCACGAGGTCTTGTGGCCGTCGAATGCGACGGCACGACCGTCGAAGCCGTCTCGTTTCGCATGAAGAAAGCCAAATAGACGACTCGCAGCAGGCAGACGACTTGATCACAATCACCGTTTCCTGAGCGAACCACGGCCAGCGCCACGTGGTTCTCCAGGGAAAGCGCTTGCACTTTCTGAGTCGGCAGCGGCAACAACATCTCTTTCGTCAGAGGCACACACCGAGAACGCTTCGCGACTCGCTTCGTCACGAACTTCCTCTCTCACAATCACCATCCAGATCAATCCTTGCCATCGAAATCCCATTTCGGGCGCTTCCTCTAGCTCTACGCGCGCTACAGGATCACGCAGTTTGGGCATCGCTTATTGAAATTTGATCGCCACTGACGACACCACTGCGCCCGCCTACGAAAAAAGCAAAGCCCCAAGTTTTCCTATCTCTCATTTATAAATTCTTATTTACTACTTTCATAAAATCAGCGACCACCGATTCCGCCCCCTCAACACTTATTCCAACAAACGTCTCAGCCTCAATAGTAACAATATTACCGCCCACATTGATCACCAAAACCTCCAAATCTTGAGAGCCAGCGACGCCACCACTCTTATTCACAACTTCCGCCCCAATTTCGGATATAGCAGTAGACAAAGCTTTTCTCAAGGCCTCGTCATATTCGTCCCCAACCACAATTTTCACAATATCGCTTTTCATGTCAAAACCCCAAATCCTTGCCACCAGTTCGGGTTGCAGATTCTATAATCTGATCCCAACTTTTCCCCTTGGCGCGAAGCCAGTCTATCGAAGGGCCAAGTTTGTCTCCATACTTCTCGATGTTTCTTGCATATATTTCCTCAAGCTTATCTGACGGAGTCAGATTTTTGTATTTAACACCCAGATCACGCCTCATTTGATGAACACGTCGGGCTATCTGCTCAGGGGTCGATCCTGCTTCACGCATATCGTTGGCGACATCCTTTAATTTGTTTACCTCGTCCGCATAAGCTTGACGAAGTGGCGGGAGCGTTTTCTCAACCTTAGCTCCATCTCCGGCTACGTTACCAGCACCAGCCCCTTCAGCCGTATTAGTCGCCTTAGAAGCTGTTGCGAAATTAGTTAAACAGAGACTTTAGACGCGTCCAGCAAATCAAAGCGCAAGCCAGAGACATGAAGGCCTCGTGAACATGAGCATAGCGTTCGTAACGAATCTTGAGCCGTCG
>NZ_LOVS01000210.1:0-926 GCF_001523835.1 Burkholderia sp. ABCPW 14
GGATGTCCTCGCGTGCGTCAGAAATAGCCCTGCTTCTTGCGCTGCTCCATCGCGGCTTCGGACGCCTGATCGTCCATCCGCGTCGCGCCGCGCTCGGTGATCTCGGTCACCGCCGTCTCCGCGATGATCTTCTCCACGTCGTCCGCGTCGCTCTCGACCGGGCACGTGCAGGAGATGTCGCCGACCGTGCGGAAGCGCACGAGCGCCGCTTCGCTCGTCTCGCCTTCGCGCATCGGCGTGAGCGGCGTGACGGGGACGAGCAGGCCGTTGCGGCGCACGATCTCGCGGCGGTGCGCGTAGTAGATCGACGGCAGCTCGAGCTTCTCGCGCGCGATGTACTGCCACACATCGAGCTCGGTCCAGTTCGAGATCGGGAACACGCGCAGGTGCTCGCCGCGGTGCAGGCGCGCGTTGAAGAGGCTCCACAGTTCCGGGCGCTGCGCCTTCGGGTCCCACTGGCCGAATTCGTCGCGAAACGAGAAGATCCGCTCCTTCGCGCGCGCCTTTTCCTCGTCGCGCCGCGCGCCGCCGATCATCGCGGTATAGCCGTGCTGCTCGATCGTTTCGAGCAGCGTGACGGCCTGCGCGGCGTTGCGCGAATCGGTTTCGCGGCGCAGCACGACGGTGCCGCGCCTGATCGAATCCTCGACGTGGCCGACCACGAGTTCCGCGCCGATTTCCGCCGCGCGGCGATCGCGGAAGTCGATCACCTCGTCGTAGTTGTGGCCCGTATCGATGTGCACGAGCGGGAACGGCAGCGACGTCTTGCGGTTCACACCGAGCCCGAACGCCTTCAGCGCGAGATGCAGCACGACGACCGAATCCTTGCCGCCCGAGAACAGCAGCGCGGGCTTGCTGCACTCGGCGACGAGCTCGCGCAAGATGTGGATCGACTCGGCCTCGAGCCAGTCGAGGTGGCCCATCCG
>NZ_LOVS01000211.1:0-32556 GCF_001523835.1 Burkholderia sp. ABCPW 14
GACCCGCCGTTCTGAACGGTACCGCCGTCGCAACACGTCAAAGGGGCCCGAGGGCCCCTGCGTACTTGAGAAAATTACTCAGCATTGCGCCGCCGTTTAAGCGCGGTTTTACGCCGCCATCAACAACCTTCCACGCGCAGCACCAGCCAGCGCTTTCCGCGCGTTTCACCGCCCCGCAACATCACACTGACACGCGAGCACGCCAGTCGTCTCGTGACCAGCACGACCCCTTCACAGGCACTTCGATACGCCGCACCCAGCACCGACGTCGACATACGGGCGAAGCCACGTCCGCTGATCACACAGCGGTAGGCAATCCCCGCTTCGTCCAAGGCACGCGCAATGGTTTGACTCAGCGCCGCGGGTAATCCCCTGTCTCTCCATGCTACGGGATGCAAACTTTCCGCAAGGGCGTACACGCGTTGCTGCGTATCAGCCAGCTGCCGCTGGTACGCATCCATGTCCGAACTGGGCACGACCCGGCGCAGTTGCTGCATCAAACGGCTGTTGGTCAGATACAAACTGCCGGCAAGATATTCCAGCGCTTCGGACGTCTGTCGTCGCCGCTGCTCAGCCACCCGCAGGCCCTGTCTCGCCATCCGCTGAAGATGGATGCCCTCACGTCGCTTGAGCTCATCCTGCCGCAACTGGACGCTGATCCGCGCGCCCGTGGCCATGAGGCAGGTGATCGCGAGCGCAATGAACGCCTGCGCTTCCAGGATCTGCGGATCAGGACGCGACTCCGTCGTGAGGCATGTACTGACGACGGCGAGGGCTCCACCAACGACCGCCGCACGCCAGCCGTATTTCAGGGTGAACCACGCCACCGGAAGAAACATGGCCATCCGTGCGATCTGCCGCATATCGTTGTCGCCGTGAAGACTGACCACCGACAACACGGCGATCGATGGCACGACGAACAAGGCCACATCAATCGCCATTCGACTGGAGACGACGCGGTGCAGTTGGTTCATCCACCCCTCAGCACGAGCATCCAGCTTCATCATCAGCACCACCGGCACCGTCCCGAGAATGGCGATGTAATTGCCGATGAAATACCCCACCGCCATCACGGGTCTCGCGCGGAACGATGCCGTGTGAATAAACGAAATCGCCAGGTAGCTGTAGACCGTCCCGATCATCGTCACCGTCAGCGCACATAGCATCAGGACTTTCATATCGACGAGATGCGACGCTGGGAACAATCGCATCGTACGGCGACACCACGCAACGATCGGCATGGCGAGCAGGATCGGCGGAATACAACGGACACTAACGAATGCAAGTCCATACAGGTCCCGACAGGGCCACACTTCGTACGCGTTCGGCAAAGCCTCCCCGAGAAGAAGCGCCGGCCAGTAGCGGTACGGCATCACCAGCAGACAGGACAGACGCAACCCGGATCGAAGTGCCCAGTGACCATCCGAGACGGGATGCATGGCGATGTAAGTCAACGCGTATCCCATCGCGACGGCAAGCTGCTTCAGCCAGTCGCTTCTCCACCCTCCATTCCCCATTCCGTGCCCCTTTGGCGAGATGTGGTGATGCCTGAAATGTTCCCCGGTCAGGCCGTCCGGATATCGGCCCATTTCTCAAATCTTTGAATGGAGGGCGTGAAATTTTCGTGGTGATGCCCTTGGCGCGACGGTGACACCACCCCGATCGCACGCGTCCACACCACCGATCCACCAACAAAAAGGGAGGCCCCGATGCCGATTGTCTGCGACATGTTCTACGGGTTCGGATGTATCTCCAAACGGTTGCGGCAAGGGCGAAAAGGCCAAGGGCGTCAAGGGAATGGCGCACAAGGGGAATGGCCCTACCCGAAACGGTGAAAAGGCAAAAGGCCACCGGCTACCAGACCATCGATTCGATCATGTTCACGCTGTTCCATCGTCAAAAGGAAAAGGCTCCACCGCCCTCCCCGGCTCCCGCCCCTGCGGCAGCACCGAAAGAGCTGCTGCGGCCAGAGTCGGCGGCGACGCTACTTGCGACACCGCGTCGGCAGAAACTGCTGGAACATATCTGGCAGCGCACGTCGTTGTCGCGTGCGCAGTTCGCCACGCTCTATCGCACGCCGATCGAACGCTACGCAACGCTGGTCCAGCAGTTCCCGGCCTCGGAGAGTCATCACCACGCGTACCCCGGCGGCATGCTGGACCACGGGCTGGAAATCGTAGCTTATGCACTGAAGCTGCGGCAGTCGCGTCTGCTTCCGGTGGGTGCGCCGCCCGAAGTGCAGGCAGCACAGGCCGAAGCGTGGACAGCGGCGATCGCTTACGCGGCGTTGCTCCATGACGTTGGCAAGGTCGCTGTCGATATCGATGTCGAATATGCGAACGGTGAACGCTGGTGTCCGTGGCACGGGCCAGTCACGCGTCCCTATCGCTTCCGGTATCGCAAGGATCGCAGTTACCGACTGCATGAAGCAGCCGCCGGATTGCTCTACACGCGGATGCTCGATCGCCACATCATGGACTGGCTCAGCGGATTCCCGGAGCTATGGTCCGCATTGCTCTATGTGCTTGCCGGTCACAAGGGCCAGGCCGGCGTGCTCGGCGAACTCGTCACGCAAGCCGACCAGGCATCCGTCGCGCAGGAACTAGGTGGCAATCCGCAGAAGGCGTTGCTCGCACCGAAACAGGCATTACAGCGCAAGATGCTCGACGGGCTGCGACATCTCGTTCGCGACGAGCTCAAATTGAATCAGCCGCAGGCCTCCGACGGCTGGTTGACGAACGATGCCTTGTGGCTCGTCAGCAAGACCGTCGCCGACAAGCTACGCGCCTATCTACTGTCTCAGGGCATTGAAGGCATTCCCGAAAGCAATCCGACCTTGTTCGATGTGCTGCAAGAGCACGGGATCGTACAATCGACCGCGGAGAACAAAGCAATCTGGAAGGCTACGGTGGCAAGCTCGAACGGTTGGACGCAGAGCTTTACCTTCCTCAAGGTCGCGCCTGCCTCGATCTGGGACACTGACAATCAACCTTCGCTATTTGAAGGTACAGTACGCGTAGAGCAAGACACGGGTATTGTCGGCGATGCTGCCGTAACAACGCCGCTGACACCTGCTGCTCCGTCTACTGGCAACCCATCACCGTCGCCGGCAACGAAACTTCCGGCATCTCCTGCACCCTCCCGCGCATCCGATACGATCGATGCGTTACTCGACCTGCTCGGCGGCACGCTACCGACACCTGTCGAAGAGGCTGGTAACGATCCATCGACATCGCCTCGAGCGATTGCTAGCAACGACGTACCGACACTGCCATCGAGTGGCATCGCGGAAGGACAGCCGCCAACCGAGCCTTCGTCTGCCTCCACGCCATCTGGCGGAGCGATACCATCTGGCGAACATTTCATCAGCTGGTTGCGGAACAGCATCCAGACACGCCGCTTGGTCATCAACGATGCCAAAGCGCTTGTGCATACAGTCGCTGGCACGACCTTTCTCGTGAGTCCAGGCATTTTCCAACGCTACGCCCAGGAGCATCCCAACGTAGCCAGATTTGCCAAACAGGAGCAGCAAACCGAATGGACGTGGGTGCAGAAACGCTTCGAGCGACTTGGTCTGCACTGCAAGCAAAATAGCGGCTTGAACATCTGGACATGCGAAGTCACTGGCCCTCGCAAAAGCCGGCGACTGCATGGCTATCTGCTTGCCAACGCTTCGTCGCTATTCGTTGAAATTCCGCCAAACAACCCGTACCTCTCTTTATCGCTCTCCACTGACTCCCGGCGCCAGCCTTCGTAGAAATTGCCCGGTTTATTCACTCGGCGATCACCGCTTCAGTGGCGAGCGAAAACTAGCCCTTGGCGGCCCGGATCATATTCCACCGCTTGTCCGGGATCGCCACACCTGATTTCGTGCTTCCGGTCATGGCGCCCACGAGTCGCTGCATTGGATCACGCCTGCCACCAGTTGGGAGCCACTTCGTCGCGAATGCTCCAGCCGTCTACAGCTTTGGTGCCATAGCGGTACGTGGCGATCGGAACGAGCGATTCGGCAGGTGCGCAACCACCGTGGTAACCGTTTCGTTTGCTCGCATAGCGCAACTTGCTGCTCCAGGCCAGGACAACTTCGTCCATGCCACTGGCCGCCTTGATTCGCTTGCCTTTCAGGACAATCTCGCCCGGATAGGACTCCAGATTCGTTTCGCGCCATCGAGCGTTCGGACTTGCCCCCTGCTGCATCGTGTCCTGGTCAAGCACGTGGCCGTGGTCGCTTGTGAATATTACGGCTCGGTCAGAGGAGCGCGCTTCTGCCAACAGCGCGTCCAATCCCTTGAACTGTGCAATGTCCCAGCGAAGTCGCAGCTGGTCAGATTTCATCAGGTGGTCGTCCACCGCATTGATCACAACGGCGACGACCCGTTGCCGCGGGTCGCTTAAGGCCGTTCGCAGATCATCCGAAAGGGTGACGCCAGAACTGTCGAGCAAATCGCGCTTGTGAAAAATGACCGGCGGCTTGCCCGCGACGGAAGGAGCGACAAGGGACGGATAGGCACTGAACGCTGACCTCTCTGTCGACGCGGAGCCCGCACAAGCAACACCGCAAAGCAGCGAGGTCCTAGACGCTTCCGTTGTGGACGGCAACATGGCCAACAAGGTGGAGCATGCCCCCTCGGCGCGCTCAAACTGAACCCAGCCATGATCGGTCAGGCTGTGGTGCAGCTCAAGGAAAACGGGGATGCTCATTCCATCCACCACGATGAGCAAGCTGCGACCGGCCACGGCCACCGGTGCGACGCACCTGTCGAGCGCGTCCTCAATCGCAATCAACGAAGTCCCGTTTGGTTGATCTGCTGACAGCGACTCGGCGAACCTATGATCGAACGAGTCCCGTCGAGCACGCGTGTTCTCGCGCAGCAGTCCATAGGCGTTCGCCAATTCAGCAGAGTCGTCGCCCTCCAGCAGTACCGTCTGCGCCCAATCTACCCACGCAATCTCGTTCCTATACCGCTCGGCGAGCACGTTCAATGCCGAGGGAAAGACATTGGGAGTCTGCGTGAGCCAGCTCACCAAGCGCACAGCCATCTTGCATCGAAGCTCAGAGCGCCTGCTCAGTACCGGCCCACGATGGGCCATCAGGAGTCCAAACCGCGAGATTGCCTCGGATAAGTTGAGTTCGTTCAATGCGCCTGCGAATGCCTTCGTCTTCTCACGCAGTGCTGCGCTTCCATACCGGGCGTGCGCCGCCAGTGACTCTGCTTTCAGCTGCATCACCAAGGACTCGTACCGTGCAACTTGCTGCTGTTTAGCTGCCTCAGTGGCACGGTCAAACCAGGCGTCGGCCGCCCCGGCCAGTTGATGCGTGGTATGCGACGAGATCGTCAGTCCATCGAACAGAACCTCCAAACGAGCAGCGACCTTTGCCCGATTGGCTTCTGTGCTGGCGGTCTTGTCTTCCAATGCCTCACAAAGCATGGCGATGGCGACCAACTCGTCCGCGCTGCCCGTGTCGATGGCCGCAAAGACGAAGCTCACCAAGTCTCCCAGCGTTTCACGTAGTCGTTGGACTGTCTCCTGACGTGCGGTGTCTTCCAGTGTCTTGAATTGCTCGCGCCGTTGGACATCACCAGCCCACTGCAACAGGTCAAGTTCGGTGGGCGGATAAGACTCGAAGCCCAGGACGACGCGGAACAGCTCCTTCCAGGCGCGGTCCTGATCCAAGACGAGTGACCGGACAGGGGTGTATCCCTCTGCGGGCATGAATCGCACGAGCAGTTCAGCCAACCAGCGGTGGCGGGCCAGTCGCGGATCAATGTGCGCCGCCCGAAAAAGCACCAATACCGTTTGCCAAAGGTCGTGTGTGATGGCGCGCCGCTTGGCGCAGCGGGCCAGCACGTCAGAGCCCAGGTCACTCTCGTCGCCAGAGAAGAGCAGGACAACGGGGGTCGTACTGGTTGAGTGACGACGCATGGCGTCACGAACGGAAAGCGGCGAGCTGCATGCGGAGACTGGCCAGCTCTCCGCGTTCACATCCACCGCCGTACCAGCAAAGGCATCTGGCGGCAGTCGCAGCAGGATGAACCTTGCTGGTGGGTCCGCCTCGTGGGCCTGCTTGGCCTGAAGACTGATCTGATGCGCCGGGACCTTCATTCCTGCTCCCGAATCACGATCTGAATATCCACACTGACCTCGCCGAGCTCCTCAAGCAACCTGCATGCATCGGCCAATGCCTTCAGGGCATCAGTCTTTATCAGCCTGGCACGCTCAATACGCTGCGGTGCTTTCATGCCCGGCTCCGGCTCCGGAGTTGATTGAGGCTGCGGGGTCGGTGGCGTCGCGCGGTTGGCGACATCGGCCATCAGTGTTCCTGCATCGCGTTCGAACTGGGTGACGGCAGCTTGGAGTCCATCGACGTATTCGAAGCGAAGAACGGCGTGAGCCAGACTTTCCAGAATCTGGTTGGCACGTGGCGCAAATTCACCGCTGCCGCTCGCGATCGAGCGCAGGCTGTTAACCAGGTAGTGCTTGGCCTCAACACGCGCCAGCGCCTGGACCCCACCGAGTACTGCCTTAGCTTCGGCGACTTCTTCGGTACTGAAATCAAGCCTCGACACGATATTGACGAGGTCAATCTCAGAGCTGCTGGACTCCATGGCCGCAAACCAGTCACGCAGGCGCGTTGCACCTGTCTTGCGAAGGGCGGGTTCGCCCGTGGCCACAGCATCGGTCTGCACCAAGGTCATCAACTGCTCGACCACGCGCAAGTAGTTCAGCAAATGCGGTGCCGTATCGGTCACACGCTTACGCGCTGCGCGAGAAAACTCCACCAGGCCCGGCGCTGAGCGATACAGCGCTGCCATGACAGGGTCCAGTATTTCGCCAGCGAGCCTTGTAGCTTTGTCCCACTCGGCTATTGTCGGCAGGGGCTGCTCGCGCACCTCACACTCGTTCGGCACATTGCCAATTTCGCCTTTGAACGGCTGACCGAAGCGGTACAAGGAGCGATTGCTCTTAGCCAGCCAAGTCAGGATCACGAGGTCTTGCAGGTCTTCGCGCAGGCCGCGCCGGTCGGGAAGATCCAGCCAGCGGCGGAGGTCGGTCACGGTGGGCTCACGGCCCGACTGCTGCGCGATTTGTCGAGCAAAGTGCTGGGACCAGTCATCACGCAACTGCAGCGCCGCTTCGCCAACCTCGGCCAGATCAAGCTTGGGCGCAATGCGTTTGGCGTCGTCCCGAAGCGAGGCTTCGAGCTCCACTCGATGGGCAGGCTTCTGGGCTGCCAGCACCATCAATTCAGCGAGGCGCTTCACCGCGATCGGCCTGGGCTCGACATCAAAGTGTGGGTGGGCTGGAAATTCATAGTCCAGCGCTTGCTCGGCCAACTTCTCGAAGGCATCCTTGAAGTTTGCCGCTACTGGGGGGCGCAACACCAACGACGGATCGAGGCTGAAATAGTGCTCGTCGACTGTCTGTGCGGGGTCAAGCGCCTCCTGGGCAACGCTGTTGAGTCCATAGGCCGTGTACAGACAGTTGCGAATGAACTGGCGTAGTTGATCCCGCTGATTCGTCAGCAGCACCCGTGCCTGCTCGCGATCTGTCTGCGACAGTTGGCTGGCGTACTGGTCGAGGTTGTTGCCACGCAGGACGAAATTGATGACCACCAGCCGCCCCAACTGGTCCTGGGTGTTGGGTGACAGAAAAGACGGCAGCCAGGCCACCGAGCGCCCGACACGGCCATCGTTGAGGAATCCGTTGATCTTGGCCACATCGTCCTGCGGGCCGTGTTCGGGTTGGTGATCAAACGGGAAGTCGATCAGGATGCGCCACGTTCCTTCACGCCCCTTGAGCGTGTCGAAGGACTGCTCACGGACATTGCCGAACAGGATTTCCGCACTGCGACGCGAACCTCGCCAGCTGATCTCCATCTCAGGTGGCAGCAGGCTCGACCCGACATCGGCTAAGCCCAAGCCATCGGTGATCAACTGCCTGACTTCTGCCTGGCGGTTGCCCTGCGTGTCAAACGACATCGCGTTGGCCAGAATGGCGTCGGTGTCCACCTTCGCGACTTCCACCGATACTATGGGGTTCGGCGAGTCGTCGGCGATCTTGATTTCGCCGGCCTGACCCGCCCAACGCTTGAGCTTGGTCAGCACGGTGATGCCCTCGCTGCCGGGCACTGGCGTGCGAATCGTGCCGTGGTTCAGCGCCGCCAGCTTGGTCGGCGTCAGGTTCTTTAGGGCTTCAACTTCGGGCACCAAAGCCGCCAACACCAAGGTCTTGAGCAGACGGGCGTCGTTTTGCAGCGCTGCCGCCTTCTTGGGGTCGACCTTGCCCGATTCGATGTCTTCCCAGGTCACGCCGTGCTGGGTTTCCAGAATCGGCAACAGACGCCGCCGCCAGAGCTGTTTGGCCTGCTCGAAAAAGAGCTTGATTCCATGCGTGAAAGGCTCGTCGCCATCAGCAATCACGTCAAACAGATCGCCCACCGGGATAACGTCGCCGATTTCCAGCGTATCGGCCTTATCCACTAGCATCTGCTGCATCAGTTTGAGCGCCGTGCGCTCGCGCTGCAGCATCGACGATACGGCGATCAGCGTCTGAACCAGTGCTGGCGTGAAGGGGTACAGGTCCTGCAACATCTGCTGATCGCCGTCGCGCGTCAGCAGGGTTTGTAGCACTTCGGGCTGGCTGCCCAGCAGTTTATTGATTGCACCCTTGAGCTGGGCATCCTCTGCTGGGCCGCGCGTGCGCAGCAAGCGCTTCTTGGCGATCTCTGGCAGGTTGCGATCTTCCAGATTCACCTTGTCGAAGCGGGCCTCCCAATACTGCAGTGTGTCGGCAAACGACAACTGTTCTGCACCAGGCATGTGCTCGCCGACCAGTTCGCGCAGATCGCGCTGGCGAGCCATGAAACTGATGATGGGTGTCGGGCGGTCCGCGTTGCTTGACTCAACCAGCTTCGCGACCTTTTGTCCTTCACGGGCAATCCAGGCCACATCGGCCGCCCGGCTGGCCAGCCAGAGAATAAATTCGTCCAGAAACAGGATGATGCCGTCGTAGCCCAGATCCTTGGCGTGGTGCGACATGGCTGCCAAGCCTTCGTCGAGCGAGGTATACATCTCGCGCTGCGAGGCAGACAAATGGCTCACGCTGCCGTAGAACGCGCGTGTCAGCGCACCGACGAGTTGGAATCGCTCAGGGCTGCCGGGTGGCACTTTCAGGGTGGCCTCGAAGCGGGCCGCCGCCCAAGTCTGTGTCACGCGGCCCCAACCGCCACCCCCATTGGCCGCGCCGGTTGCACTGTTCAAGGTGCGGAAGAAGGCCTCGTCGCCCATCTGGGTACGCAGCTTCTGCGCATCGTTGAGCATGCCTTCGCTCTGGTAGAAGCCGGGGCTGGGTGCTTCCGGGTGCAAGCGGGCCGTGAGTTCAGCGTAGCCAGAGAAGAGCGCCGATTCCAGCGTCTCGGCATTGATCATGTGGTACGGCACGACCAGGAACTTCCTGCCCTGCGTCCAGCCGTTGTGCTTGGACACCACCGGGGCCAGTTCGGGCTTGCCACGAGCTGTGGCATCGCCGCGCAACAGCAACGACAAGATGGCCATGAAGTGGCTCTTACCGGAACCGAAGCTGCCGTGCAGGTACGCGCCCTTACTCATCCTGCTGTCGATCGCGCCCTTGACCACCCCTAGCGCCTGATCGAAGCACTTCACCAACTGGGGCGTGGCGATGTAGTCGCGCACGGTTTCCGCAGGGGCGCTCAGGCCATCGGTGAGGCGAAGAACAAAGTCACCCTGGTGAACCTGCTCTGGCAAGTCAAATATCTCGCGCAGTTTTGGCATGTTGTTGTGTCTCTCGTATTCAGTAAATCAGATCAGGCCTGGGCAGCAGCGCTGGCCCGCCTGCCGCGTGTGCGACGAACGGGCGCTGGGGGTCGCCATCCGCGTACTGCGCTCAGCGTCAGCCCATGCTGCGCCAACTGCGCATCGAGCAGGCCTTGTAGGTAGTCGCCGGTGCTCATGCCCAGGTCGTCATCGACCTCCGGGTGCCATTGGTGTACCCAGGGCAGCAGCTCGTCGAGACCGGCCAACGCAGGCGTCAAACGCGCCGCATCGGCGCCTTCACGTTGCAGCATCTCGTACAGGTAGCCCGTCAGGGCCAAGGCGCGGGCCTTGGCGTCATAGCCGGCCCACAGCAGCATCGGGCTTCCGGCGTCGTTGCTACGCTCCAAGCCCGGGAAACTGACGAAGCGCTCCTTCGGAACATCCAGAGCGCCGCGCAACTTCCAGTACACGCCGTCGCGGTAGTCGTCCTGCTTGTACTTTGGTGGGACGGGAATAACTCCCACTTCCGCCGCTTTTCGTCGCGCCTGCTCCTCCTTGATGACCTCGATCGGCTCTTCAGCCAGTCGCAGGGCCACTTCCGCATCGATCGCGTCTTCGCGCCGCTGCATCAGCCAAGTGTTTTGCCAGACGGCGCGCTTGCGCAAGCCACTGTCGCTGTAACGCAGCGAATCCAGATAGGGCACGCTGGCCTGCTGCACCAGTGCCACAACGGTCGCGTGCGCGTCGCTGCCGCTGCCTGCATACAAGTCCAGCGCGCGCCGGAATTCTTCGTCACCAGACAAAGCATCAACAAGCTCGCGAACCGCACGCAATTTGGGGGCGGGATGGACGTCGCGCTGCCAGAGGTCAGCGGCTTCCAGACGTTTCAGTATCCATTGTTCAAGGGCAGCCTTTTCGAGCGAGTTCCAGTCCTCGCTAGCCCAGCGCCGTTTGAATTCCGGACGTTCAATCAAAGCCAAGTCTCGCGAGCGCCGAATTGCGGCAATGCGCCTTTGGACCACGGAACCGTAGTCTGCAGGCCAATGAGCTGGCGTAGAGGTGATCGGCTGCGAGCTGTGCCGTTCGAACCAAGTCGTGGTCGCTATTCCTGCTGCGCAGTCCTGGGCCAGCGCAATTTCAAATGCACGTTGCCCAAGCTTTACTTCAGGTACATCGCCATCAAAGCGAAGGTCTTCATCGACTAGTCCGTATAGCTTGTAGATTTCCCAATCAAGTTCCTCTTGCAAGCCAATCATTCGTTCGCGATTCGAATCCGCGATGGTTCTTGCTGCATCAAGATGTTGACGGCTTGGAATCGCTGAATTGATTATCTCGCTTGGCAAACCATTAGCGTAATTGCGGGCGAATTCATCCAGCAATTTTGCTGTTGCCGAGGGGAATATCTCCGGCAAAGGATATTTGCCAAGTCCTGTCGATGTGAACTCGAAAAAATCTTCGAAGGCATCAGTTCTTTGCCTGGCCCCGTGCTGATCAACCGTACTTCCTTTGTTGTGAAATACCTGCTTGGCCCAAAAGCAGGCCAAGGACGAATTCAAAATGCCAAGTACTCCAAGATACTGATCCTCAGTTGCGGTCTGATGAAGCTTAATGACCGGCGCTGATCGATTGAATACCTTTCCGCCACGCTCTAAGACGAAGTGATTGTGTGTCGCGACAAAGGCGTAGGTGATAGTCAAGGGTGATCGAATCTTTGACGAGTAAAGCTCCTGCCACTCGTACCAAGACAATCCACGCTCCAGCATGGGTGTCCCAAAGCGTTTTCTCTTGGATAGGTTGGTCCTAAAGGGCCAAAGAAAGCGATGTGTCTTGGGGGCGTGTTCGATAGATTGCAGTTTGAAATCGCTGTCGTAAAGCCAAACAGCAGCAAGTCCAGAGGCACCCCAGTCTCGAACCTGATCCCCGGTTACAAGATCACGGACCGATTCAATTCCGTGCCGTTCGGCCACTCCTCTGTGTTCGATTAAATAGACATCATCCTCGCCACTAACGCTGACGATTCCCATTTCATCCGTGATCGCGCTGAGCTTACCGGCCGCATTTTCTTCAATTTCGGCCTTAAGTTCGGAGGCTCCTCCGCCACCAATACTCCATGGATGTCGAGAGAACACTGATCGCTCGGTATCTGTAACGCTAACCCATTCGGATTCAGATCCCCGCCGATCGATCTGATTGATAATCGCCTGCCACACTACGCCTTGAGCTGGATCTGCAGGAGTAGACGGCTCTCCTTTAATTCCCATCACTGCGCGGATCACGTTGTTTGCAGGTGGGCGTGCTCGACCAAACATGATGACAGTTGGTGTGCCATGCCCTGGGATATACGCGCCGGCGGTATCAATCACATGGGTGAGGTCAAACGCTGGAAAGAATGCCTCAATCAGCTTTTTTCCAAACTCGCGCTTCATGAAAGCATTGCCAACAATTAGGCCGACATAGCCTGCTCGCTGCGCGTTGTCGACCGGTTTTGCCAAAGCCCAGAACCTCTCGCAAAATGGTGCGACGAGGGCGTACTTGCCATGGCAACTGGAAAAGCGCTCTCGATACAAGGCTGAAACGGCGCGATCCTTGACCGCGATATAAGGCGGATTGCCGACTACAGCAGCGTACTTTCGCGCTAGGATCTGATTGGTCGCGGTCAAATCTTCTGCCGCAAACGCGTGCCGATAAATATGATCGGCAGCCGTCGCCAGATTCTCTTGCGGCGTATTCAGCCCGAGCGAAACTTGCGCCCGTGTGTAATCGCGCTGATCGAATCCGTGCAACAGGCTGTCGCCTGTTTCTATATGAAGATGAAAGTCCGGCGCAAGTCGCAGCTTGTGCACCTGAGCCATCTTGAGTGCGGCCACCAGGAGTCGGAACCGGGCGATTACCACCGCGTAGGGGTTCAGGTCGATGCCTGCGATGCGGTCCAGCGCCTCTTGCAAAGCCACTTTGACGTTGTCTGACCTTTTGCGCAGCCAAAGTGGGGCCAGCCGTTCAAAGGCACCGAGCAAGAAGTGCCCTGAACCACAGGTCGGGTCGATTAGGTCGACTTCTTCCAAAGCGTAGATGTCGAGCGCCGGAGTCAGGGTGCGGTCCAGGATGAAGGACTCGACGAACTCGGGCGTCTGCAGCAGCGCATAGCGTTCTCGGGCGGCCTCGGACAAGTCCTGGTAGAGATCGCCCAGGAAGCGCGTGTTCCAGTCAGGGTCGGCAAAGTTATGCACCAATGCGCCACTGTCCGCATTGGCAGCGCGGAAGAAGCGCACCAGTTGTTTGCCCATGTCGGCCGACACGGGAGCGAGCAGTAGGCTACGCTGAACTTTCAAAACGTCCGACAGTCCCGGCAACCGCCCAGCCACGGCAAACACGTCGCGCAGGTAGTCGTTGTCGGACGCCGTGGGGTTCTGCAAGTAGAAGGCCTCCTGCCGTGCCACGGCGGTTTGTCCCCGGCTGTCGGTGCCGGCGATCAACGGGGCGTCGAGCAGATCGTTGTCTTCGCAGAAACGCACGAACACACAGGCCAGCACCCATGCCACCGCCGATTGCGTGAATTGGGCTTCAGCCCAAATGGCAACGTCCTCTGATGTGCGACCGGCGTCACGCGCGGCTTGCCAATCGGCGGTAAGGCGCGACCGGTATTCACTGTTGTTAGTAGCGAAGCGTTGCCGGAGGTCAGCCTCCAGGTCTCGAACCTGGAGCTTGAGGTCCGCTAGCAGTTTGGTGCGATTGATCATCTTGGTTTTACCTTCGTACCGGTCGTCGTGGCGGCGCCGCCGTGTGTACGGTGGGCGTTCTCAAGCCAGGCGCGCGGGATGCGACCATAATCTGTGGTGTTGATGGTGACCGGAACGGCTTCGCCATCCAGCACGGGTCGGTTGTCGGGCGTCAGCGGACTCGCAATCAAGGCAATCAGCGGCGGACGCTTGCCGAACATGCAGGCATCGGCAAGCTTGGCGAACAGGGGCATCTTCTGCCAGCGTGCCGCCAAGCCGAGATTCACCAGCAAGCCCGGCTGATCGTCCTGCAGGAGTTGCGCTTCGACCTTGGGCCAAACTTCGCCGAGAACGGTGGCGAAGTTCTGCGCATCCACCGAACCTACGGGCGCGGCATCAGCGGCCAGCAGGATGTTCCAGTCCACGTCCCATTCCTGGGCCTGCGCCTCTAGCAGCACGAGCGCGACCTCGTCGAAATCGATGACTTTTAGTCCAAAGCGCTGCGCTAGTTCACGCTGCGCGATCGCGAGGCCCTTGGGGTCGACAGACAAGGTGAGCAATTTGCCGCTGCTCAAGGCATGCTTGATGCGCTCGTCGATCTGCAGAGCAGCCTGCACATCCGGCGCGGTCGCCGTGCGCGGCCGGTTGTTGGTGCCAAAGGGGGTGATCTGCGTGGTGCCCGAAATGACGCCTGCCGAATAGAGCGTGACGAAGGCGCGCTTGGCGCCATCCCACTTCACTTCCAGACCAGCATCCTTAAGTAGTTGCTCCAGTTCTGTGGGGCCGGGCAGCGGCTCGGCCTCAGGGTAGCGAGCGAAAATCCGGCGCCGGATGGTCTCCAAATCGAACTGACGCAAACCGAGCAATGAGTTGGTCGCCAGTTTGACCGCGCGTGCAGCAGACAACTGTGCCGGGTAAAATTCCAGACGTGAGGACAAAGCCGCCTGTCGAGCACAAGCAGCGGCCAGACGGATCAATCGCTCTGAGCTTAATCCTGCATCACCAGCTGGCGCCGGTATGCGCGCCAAAGTGTCGGCCACCTGTTGCGACGAAGGCAGCGGGTCTTGTTGGGCCAGACGGTCAGCTGCATTGCCGAGTTCCACGGCATAACTGGCGCGAACCTCTGGTGCCGACGGAAACAGTCCCGCAGCGCCGCTGCTGGCCAGGGTCGCGACCACCAGATCGTCCACTTGCGGTGCTTCCACGAGCGGGCGAACGTTGGCATCGCGCTTTACCAGTTGCCAGCGGGCGGCTTGCTTGGTTCGCTCGACGGTGATGACGCCCCGCGTCAGGGCTTCGGCTTCGCTGTGTCGGGCCGCACCTGTTTGCACGCTCCCACGGCGGGCCAGCAGCGCGGTGGCGATCTCGCCAACGGTCGCAATGCCGCCCAAACCGGCCAGCACGAGGGCCACGTCGTCTCGAAGGTGGGTGATCTCTGGCTGACGCGACATCCGCTCAACCATCGAGAGCAACAAGTCCTCCTGCAACGGCGAAATGCTTGGCTGCGCGCTCAAGCCAAGCCATCCCTCCAGTACCTTGAGTTGGGCTTCATCGCCTTTCTTGGGCACGAGCAAAGCGGCTGCGGCATCCACCGATAGTTTGGCCACGGTGGTATCCGCGGGCTGGTCATCCTTGGCCGCGCCACCGCTGAACTGGTGTCGCAGCCGGTCGGCAATTTGATGCAGTTCACGTGCTACAGCCAGTGCAATGCCCCGGTGCCTGTAGAGCCGATTGCGAGGTAAATCGGCCAGATCCCCCGCGGTAGCCAGCTCATCGCGGCCGATCCGGTCCAGCAGTTCGAGATGACGCGAATCCAGCTCCAACGACTCAAGGGGGGTGCCCTGTGTCATTCCACCTGCCGCCGGTTCTTCGCCGAAGGGCAGCTGACTTTGCGGAGGTTGCGTCGTATGCGTCGTGACAGGACGCGAGACGTTCTCGAAAACCTTACGCCATTGGCGCAACATCTGCTCGGCGTTGTCAAAGCGCTTGCGATGATCGCGGGCTAGCGCCCGGCTGAAGAAGTCGAGTGCCTGCTTGCGAATCGACGCATCAAAGCGCTCCGAGTCCAGAACGATTTCAGACTTCAGAGTTGCCGGGTCGGCGCTGCCATCGCCCCATTCGGGCAGTGTGCCGGTGGCCATCTCGTGCAAGGTTAGCGCGCAGGAATAGCGCTCAGCATAGCCATCCCACATCCCGCGTTTGCGCAAGAACGGGTCCATGTAGACCCGTGTGCCCGCGCTCAAGTCGGTAGCGGGCACACCCGCCAGCGAGAAGTCAAACAGGGTGAGGGTGAGTCGTTTTCCTGCCCCCGGGCGAATACCGATGTTATCTGGCTTGATGTCCCGGTGTGGCACGCCCTCTCGCTCAAGGTACTCCACAACGGAAATCAGCTCTTCGCCAAACCGTTGCAGCAGGTCCAAACCCAAGCGCCCTTCTTGACGCAGGCGTTCGCCCAGCGTTTCCTCTCCCGCGGAGGACAGGAACAAGGTTGCCAGTCCAGCGATTTCAAACCGCTCAAAACACTGGACGATATTCTGATGGGGCTGAAGTCTGACCAGGGTCTCGGCTTCCTGCTTGAGCCGATTGTTGTACTCCGGCTCCAACGCAATCTTGAAGACTCCCTGGCGTGGTTGTCCCGCGCTCTTCCGCCGTACCTCGAGGGCCAGACTGGTACCGCCTTTGCCCAGTCGACGCAGGACTTCAAAGCCGTTGAGCTCATTGCCGGTGTTGGCCTCAAGGGGCGACGACAAAGGGGATGCCGGTGCGGTCAGAGCGTCTTCAAGCGCCTCCTCGGCCTTGTCTAGCGCACCCAGGAATTCGTTGGTCGAGCTGAATCGATCATCGGGCGACGGCCAGGTAGCAAACTGGATCAGGTCCTCGATTTCAGCCAAGCATCCGTTGACCAACGCCGACAAGGTGAGCCCCGGACCCTGTTCGCACTTGATGACCAACTCATCGCCGCTAACAGCCGGCGGCTCCCCAGCGAGGACGAAATACGAGATGGCACCAAGCGAGAACAGGTCCAGCTTGATGGCATCTGGCCGGGGCGCGTTGCGTGCTTCGGGCGCGAGATAGATCTCTTGCGCCACACGGTCTGAAAGCATTTCGACATGGAGCGTGCCCGTCGTCTTGCTCTCGGCCTCTTGCAACTGACGGGTAGCGATCTGCCAATCGAAGAGGGTGACGTCGAACGAATTGTTACCGACAGTCCTGACCATGATGGTCTGCGGTGACAGGCCACGATGGTAGAGCCGATAGCGGTGCGCCGCATCCAGTGCTTCGGCGATCGCGCGCACGAGCTTCAACCGTTGCCAGAGATCGAGTTGTTCGCTTTGAGCCCGAATGAAGTGGTCGAGCCGTTGGAGTCCTTCCTCGTATTCGAAGATCAGGGCGGGCCCGTGCTCGCTGTCGATGAAGTCCGACGCGCGCAGTATGCCGGGATGACGTATGCCTTCGAGCAACTGAAACTCGCGGCGAGCCGCGTCGGCCAGCATGGCGCGTTGCGCGGCATTGAGCGTGCGCTTGGCGGTGTAAAGCCGGACTCGTCGTCGGAGGTTGGTCAGCGAGATGTGCTTGGCCAGCCAGTCCTGGTGAAAGTCTGTCTCGGCAAGAACCTGTTCGAGCTGATAGTCACCTACACGCCGGCTCTGCTGAGGCGGACGGATGCCAACGGTTTCCAGCGCCCGGTTGATGGACGTCGCCAGATCGCGGTCGATGGGCTGTGCGCTGGCGACCGGGGCTGTTTCATCGAACAATTTGTTGGCGATGTCAGCCCGCAGATGCACGTTTTCTCGCGCGGGACCGGTAAGCTTACAGCGTTGCGCAGGGTCCGACAGAAAGACCAGGGACTGGACGTAAGGTGTGCGACGCTTCTGGACAGTGAGTTGCTTGCGCAGCAGCGAAGCGAGTTTTTTTGCCTTGCGGTTGGTGAGGAGCAAGGGGTTATCGTCGAAGTACTCGCGTGCGCCATCCCGCCAGATCCAAGTGTGCGAATCGCCGCTGACTTCGCCAGGTCGGCTCTTTATCTCGACAAGAAAAATGCTATAGCGCGAGATGATCAGCAGATCGACTTCGTTGATACTCCCGTCATCGGCGACAAACTCGAAGTTGCTGTAGGCCCGAAACGGTTCGCGGTTTGGTAGCGCTCGTTGTACAAAGTCGAGCGCATCCTGTTCCCATGGAAACTGAGACGGCGAAATCGTCTTCCAGCGCCCACTCATCGGCGACCTCCGTTTACGTTGGAGATCTGAGGAAAGCGACCTAGACATGCCTTATCGAGCCTTCCTTTGTTGTTTAGTGGGCGAGTCATATCTATCTCTATCTTGTTCAGGCTCGACGGGTTGCGCTGGTGGGGGTACCTCGATGCACGAAAAGGCTTCAATACGGTTTCTCTCAATGAAGCAAACTCGGTGGAGATCCGCATAGGCCGCAACTGGCAACGCGTTGAGAATAAGACGACGCGTTTGCGCAGGTCGAACCGCTCTTCCCGCCGAAAACCGCGAAACGGCCCCATTGTCAATTCTCTCAGCCGACGCCACGGCCATTCTCCAACCGCAGCGTGTGCCTCGATGTGGGGGCGCCCTAACGGTGTTGTGGCCAAGCGAGCCAACGCAGCGGCCCGGGCATTCCGTTGTTGCGATGTGGCCGCGATCGCGTCGAACTCGGCCAGGACCATGTTGGCGAAACGCCGGATGTTCTCAGACGTCCCTCGCTCTGGCTCATGCAACCATCGCAAAAAGCGAGCGTAATCCTGCTTGGCAGACCTCATGTCCCTGTCCCCCGTAAGCACCGCCGTGTCGTACGGCACTATGCTCATTTCTTGCCAACTTCCTTCGACGGGCTTGGCTTCAGCGAACCATCACCAGTGGAACTACTTGGCGCCTGAAAACAACCTCATTACGCAGACAGGTCGCTTTGACTCCCTCGACTTGCGCCGCCAGCGATGGATCTGGTCCGTCCCGGCAATCGCCATTCTAAATATTTCCGGCGGCGGATGGGCTCACCAAGCAGGGGGCTAGCCAGTCACAGGGGAATGGTTGCGGGATGGCCCAACGAATGCGGCGGGCCAAGATTGCGTGTCGTCGCGTCGAGGTCAAATGGGACGCTGATCGCGCCCGCGCCTGAGGTATTCTTGTGGGCAGGAACCCATGGAGGTTGACCGGATCTCGGTGTGGAACTGGCTTTGAAGCGCCGAGCATTTTGATAGTCGCTTTGATAGTCACCGCCAAACAAAAACCCCGCGAAGCCTAGACTTCGCGGGGTTCCGCCGCCAGTAACTGGCGGAGACGGAGGGATTCGAACCCTCGATCCAGGTTTTGGCCCAGATGCTCCCTTAGCAGGGGAGTGCCTTCGACCTCTCGGCCACGTCTCCCAAACCTTCGCTCGCGCCAGGGAGGCAGCGCGACGAAACCGAGATTCTATAGGGTTACGGGGCCAAGGTCAATTTCCGCGACGCATTTTCTTTCAGTGCGTCACGGAAATTTCATCACGCCTGGTCGAGTTCGAATGCCTTGTGCAGCGCGCGGACAGCCAACTCCATGTATTTCTCGTCGATCAGCACCGAAATCTTGATTTCGGACGTCGAGATCATCTGAATGTTGATGCCCTCTTCCGACAGCGTGCGGAACATCGTGCTCGCAACGCCGACGTGCG
The DNA here is from genome assembly GCF_001523835.1 of Burkholderia sp. ABCPW 14. Taxonomy (NCBI): domain Bacteria; kingdom Pseudomonadati; phylum Pseudomonadota; class Betaproteobacteria; order Burkholderiales; family Burkholderiaceae; genus Burkholderia; species Burkholderia sp. ABCPW 14. The sequence continues at coordinate 19,145 of NZ_LOVS01000211.1, forward strand.
AACGCATCCCGACGCCGACCACCGACACCTTCGACACCTTCGGATCGCCCAGCACCTGCTCGGCGTTCACGTGACCCTTCACCTGGTTCGTCAGGATGTCCATCGCCTTCTGGTAGTCGCCGCGGCCGACCGTGAACGTGAAGTCGGTCTTCCCTTCTACGCTCTGATTCTGGATGATCATGTCGACGTCGATGTTCGCGTCCGCCACCGGGCCGAGGATCTGGTATGCGATGCCCGGCTTGTCGGGCACGCCCATCACCGCGATGCGCGCTTCGTCGCGCTGGAACGCAATGCCGGAAATGACTGCCTTTTCCATGGTCTCGTCTTCTTCAAAAGTAATCAGGGTGCCCGAGCGCATCTCGTCGCCGAGCGGAATCAGCGGATCGGTGAGGCTCGACAGCACGCGCGTCTTCACGCGGTACTTGCCCGCGAACTCGACCGAGCGGATCTGCAGCACTTTCGAGCCGAGGCTCGCCATTTCCAGCATTTCCTCGAACGTCACCCTATCGAGCCGGCGCGCCTCTTCGACGACGCGCGGATCGGTCGTATACACGCCGTCGACGTCCGTATAGATCAGGCATTCGTCGGCTTCGAGCGCCGCCGCGACCGCGACTGCCGACGTGTCCGAACCGCCGCGGCCGAGCGTCGTGATGTGACCGTCCGGATCGACGCCCTGGAAACCCGTGATGATGACGACCTTGCCTGCGTCGAGATCGCGGCGCACGCGCTCGTCTTCGATCGAATGGATGCGCGCCTTCGTGTACGCGCTGTCGGTCTTGATCGGCACTTGCCAGCCGGCGTAGCTCACAGCCTCGACGCCAATTTCCTGCAGCGCGATCGACAGCAGGCCGACGCTGACCTGTTCGCCCGTCGACGCGATCACGTCGAGTTCGCGCGGGCTCGGCTGGCTCGAGATCTCTTTTGCGAGCCCGAGCAGACGGTTCGTTTCGCCGGACATCGCGGACGGCACGACCACCATCTGGTGCCCGGCCTGATGCCATTTTGCGACGCGTTTCGCGACGTTCTTGATGCGCTCGACCGAGCCCATCGAAGTGCCGCCGTATTTATGTACGATGAGTGCCATTGTCGTTCAGAACTGAAGAAAGGCCGCACGGGCGTACTGGACAGACCGCGGTGCCGTTCGGTCACGCGGCTTGTGGCTGTGGACGGACGACGGAGAGAACGGCTGGGGCGCAGCACGCGGGCGTGGCGATTTGCCCGGAAAAGGCGGATCAGGCCGCGCAAACCGGGTACGTCACGCGGAAAACCTGCACAAAACGCTCGAAAACCGAGCCGAGCAAACGTCCGAGCGTACCCGATCGACGGCTGCTTGACAAGCCACGCGGACGCCGGCAGGCCGGTTCGCAACGTTTTTGTCCCGGCACCGCATTCGCGACCGCCGCTGCATGCGACGGGATGCGGCGCGCTATGCGATCAGCATCTCCGGCCGCCACTCGATGCACCGCCAGCCGCCCGGCGCATCGGAGCCGTCGTACACCGCGCGGTTTACGCCGACGCGCGGCACGAACAGCAGCCGATCGCCGACGTACAGCAGCGGCACGTCGCGCTGCCATGCCGGCACGCCGCGCTCCTGGAACAGATTCTTCAGCGTGCGCCCGGGCCCGCCCTGCCAAGTGCGCATCCGCTCGCCGCCCGCGCGCGCGCGCGCATGCAGGTCGGCGGCGGCGAGGAGCGCCTCCGGCACCGCGTCGTGTTCGTGCGCATGCGCGGGATGAAACACATATGTGCCGCGCCATGCGGGCAGATGCCAGACTTCCTGACCGCGCCACACGAGCACGCTTTCCGGGTGCGACGCGGCGCGGGCGGCATCGGTCGCGTCGTCGCCGAACGCATCGTCGTCGGCCACTTGCGCCTCGGCGGATTGCGCTGCAGCCGATTCGGCGCCCTCGCCCGCTTCCCATTGAACGTCGTCGCGATAAAGACGCAAGCGCCACCCCGCGTGATCGACGCGCAGCGCATGCGCGTCGCGCGCCGCGCGCAACTGCTTCATCATCTGCGCAAGACGCGCGGCCGACGCGCCCGGCAGCCCGAGCGAGCGCATCCAGTAGCGCAGCAGATTCGCGCCGCGCTCGTCGTCGAGCGCGACGAGCGCATCGCGCGACAGCACGCGGCCGTCTTCGCGCGCGACCGCACGCAGATCGATCGCGGCGAGGTCGTCGAGCAGCCGCTGCGCGGCTGCCGCGTGCTGCGCGGTGCGGCCGAGCGCGTCGCGAAAACCGGGAAAGTGCGGCGCGAGCGCGGGCAGCACGTCGACGCGCAGCGCATTGCGCGCATAGCGCGTGTTCGCATTCGATTCGTCGTCGATCCAGCGCAGCGCGTGCTGCTGCGCGTAGCGCTCGAGCTGCGCGCGCAGCAAATGCAGGAGCGGCCGCACGCGCACGACGTCAGTCGATGCCGGCCGATACTGCGGCGCCATCGCCGCCAGCCCGGCGATGCCCGCGCCGCGCAGCAATTGCAGCAGCACCGTCTCCGCCTGATCGTCCGCATGCTGCGCGAGCCACAGCGCGCGCGCGCCGTGCCGCACGCACATCGTCTCGAGCGCGCGATAGCGCGCATCGCGCGCGCTCGCCTCGACGCCCTGGCCGCTCGCGCGCGGCACGTCGACGTGCGCCGCGTCGAACCGCACGCCGAGCGCATCCGCCGTCTCCGCGCAATGCGCGAGCCACGCGTCGGCGTTCGGGCTCAAACCGTGGTGCACGTGCAGCGCGACACAGCGCTCGGCGCCCGCGATGCGCGCGGCCGCGTGCAGCAGCACGGTCGAATCGAGGCCGCCGCTATACGCGAGCGCGATCCGCGCATCGTCCGGCAACGCGGACAGCGCGACGCCGATCGCATCGAGCACGACGCGATCGGCGGAAAATTGATGCGGAGGGATCACCGTGAGAAGGCGCGTTGCGCCTCGTGAGTCGACGACCCGGCGCTCATGCGCCCGGCGTCGTTTCCTTGAACTTGCCGTAGGCCATCAGACGTTCGAAGCGGCGCTCGCGCAGCGCATCGATGCTCATGCCCTGGAACTGGCGCAGCGAATCGGCGAGCGCACGGCGCAGCAGCGCGGCCATCCCCTTCGGATCGCGGTGCGCGCCGCCGAGCGGTTCGTTGACGATCTTGTCGACGAGGCCGAGCGCCTTCAAGCGATGCGCGGTCAGGCCGAGCGCCTCGGCCGCTTCCGGCGCCTTCGCCGCGCTCTTCCACAGGATCGACGCGCAGCCTTCCGGCGAGATCACCGAGTATGTCGAGAACTGCAGCATCATCACCGTGTCGGCGACCGCGATCGCGAGCGCGCCGCCCGAGCCACCCTCGCCGATCACCGTCGTGATGATCGGCGTCTTCAGCTCGGCCATCACGTACAGATTGTGGCCGATCGCCTCGGACTGGCCGCGCTCTTCCGCGCCGACGCCCGGATATGCGCCCGGCGTGTCGACGAACGTGAAGACCGGCAGCCCGAATTTTTCCGCGACGCGCATCAGGCGCTCCGCCTTCCGATAGCCTTCAGGACGCGGCATCCCGAAATTGCGCGCGGCGCGTTCCTTCGTGTCGCGGCCCTTCTGATGACCGATCACCATGCACGCATGGCCGTTGAAGCGGGCGAGGCCGCCGACGATCGACTGATCGTCCGCGAACGCGCGATCGCCGTGCAACTCGTGGAAATCGGTGAAGAGCTCGCTCACGTAATCGAGCGTGTACGGCCGCTGCGGATGGCGCGCGATCTGCGACACCTGCCACGGCGTCAGGTTCGCGTACAGATCCTTCGTGAGTTGCTGGCTCTTCTTCGACAGCCGTTCGATCTCTTCCGAAATGTCGACAGCCGAGTCGTCCTGCACGAAACGCAGTTCCTCGATTTTCGCCTCGAGTTCGGCGATCGGCTGCTCGAAATCCAGAAATGTGGTCTTCATGTGCTTGAAATCCTTGAGTCTTGCGGCAGCGCGTATTCTAACCGTGCTCGCCTGACGCAAGACCGGGTCGCAACTATCGAATGGCGAAAAGCAATAGCCTAATCAGCCATTGGCCGTCAGCGGATCGAGACTGCGCCACATATACCAGGTGGCGACCGTCCGCCACGGCTCCCAGTTCGCTGCCACCTCGCGCGCCTCGCTGCGCGTGACGGGCTCCCCGCTGAAGTAATTGACGCTGATCGCGCGGATGAGTCCGAGATCGTCGAGCGGCAGCACGTCCGGCCGCGACAGGTTGAAGATCAGGAACATCTCGGCGGTCCAGCGGCCGATCCCGCGGATCTGCGTGAGCTCCGCGATCACGTCCTCGTCGTCCATCGTCGCCCATTTGTCGACGTGAAGCGCGCCCGACACGAAGTGCTGGGCCAGATCGAGAATATATTCCGACTTGCGCTTCGACAAACCGCACGCGATCAATTTTTCCTGGCCGAGCTTGATGATCTGCGGCGGCGCGAGCTTCGGGCAGGCGGTCTCGATCTTGATCCACACGGACTGCGCAGCCGCGACCGAGATCTGCTGGCCGACGACCGAGCGCGCGAGCGTGACGAACGAGTCGCCGCGCTTGACGAGATGCGCCGGGCCGAACTTCGGAATCAGTTTCTTCAGGATCCGGTCGCGCTTGACGAGATCGGCACACGCCTTGTCCCAGTATGGCGGGCGCGCGACCATCTCGGCGTCGGAGAGTTGCACCGGCACGGCGGCCTCCGACACGCGCGCCTTGCGCACGCCCGGCTCCGCTGCCGCGACGACGGTCTCGCGCGGCAGCGCATCGGCGACCTGCTCGCCGTCGACCTTCCCGCGCGGCGACTTCGTGGCCGCCGCGCGCAAGCTCGGCTTGTGCGCGGCGCCGTTGGCCGCGCCGTTCGGCGCCGCGCGCTTCGCGCTCGCCTTGTGCACCGCCGGCGCGCGCGCGCCGGCCCGCTTGGCCGCTATCGGCGGCTGCGTCGCCGCACGCTTAGCCGGCGCTTTCCTGGCCGTTGCCATCTAGCCTCCTACCTGGCGAGTCGATCAGTGGGACAGACCATGCGCGCTCATACGCGACGCCACTCGGTCGATCCGCCCGGTTTGTCTTCAAGTGCGATGCCGGCTTCGAGCAGTTCCGCCCGGATCCGGTCCGCTTCGGCAAAGTTCTTCGCCTGCTTCGCCGCGACGCGCGCGGCGATCTTCGCGTCGATCTCTTCCGGCTCGAGCGCGCCTGCGCGCGCTGTGCCCGCGGCCTGCTGCAGGAACTCGCGCGGCGCCCGGCCGAGCAGGCCGAGCAAACCCGCGAGCCGCTCGAGCTGGCGCGCGAGCGCCGGATCGCGCGTGCGGTTCACCTCGGTTGCGAGCTCGAACAGCACGGCGACCGCGATCGGCGTGTTGAAGTCGTCGTTCATCGCGGCCGCGAAACGCTGCGCATGCGCCTCGTTCCAGTCGAGCGGCGCCGAATCGGGCGTCGCGTCCTTCAGCGCCGTGTAAAGACGCGTGAGCGACGCGCGCGCATCGTCGAGGTGAACGTCGCTGTAGTTGAGCGGCGAGCGATAGTGCGTGCGCGCGATGAAGAAGCGCACGACTTCGGCATCGAACTTCTCGAGCACTTCGCGGATCGTGAAGAAGTTGCCGAGCGACTTCGACATCTTCTCACTATCGACCTGCACGAAGCCGTTATGCATCCAATAATTGACGAAAGTTTGTCCGGTCGCACCCTCGCTCTGCGCGATCTCGTTCTCGTGGTGCGGGAACTGCAGATCCTGACCGCCGCCATGGATGTCGAAATGCTCGCCGAGCAGCGTGCAGCCCATCGCCGAGCATTCGATGTGCCAGCCCGGACGGCCCAGACCGTACTTCGAATCCCACGACGCACCGGCCGGCTCTTCCGGCTTCGCGCGCTTCCACAGCACGAAATCGAGCGGATCTTCCTTCGCGTCGTTCGCGGCGACGCGCTCGCCCGCGCGCAGGTCCTCGAGCGACTTGCCGGACAGCTTGCCGTAGCCCGCGAACTTGCGCACCGAGTAATTGACGTCGCCGTCCTCCGCCTGGTATGCGTAGCCGTTCGCCTCGAGCTTCTCGATCATCCCGAGCATTTGCGGAATGAACTCGGTCGCGCGCGGCTCGATGTCCGGACGCTCGACGCCGAGCGCGTCGAAGTCCGCGTTCATCGCGTCGGTGAAGCGGCCCGTCAGCGACTTGATCGTCTCGCCGTTCTCGACCGCGCGGCGGATGATCTTGTCGTCGATGTCGGTGATGTTGCGCACGTATGTCACGCGATAGCCGATCGCGCGCAGCCAGCGCTGCACGAGATCGAACACGACCACCATCCGCGCGTGGCCGATATGGCAATAGTCATAGACGGTGATCCCGCAGACGTACATCCGCACTTCGCCGGGCTGCCGCGGCACGAAAACTTGCTTGTCACGCGCGAGCGTGTTGTAGATGCGCAGTGATTCCATAGAGACGAAAGTGAGCCGAAGGAAACCGCCTGGCGATGCTCGCCGTGCATGCGGCACCCGACAGGATCTCTGGCTGGGCCGCGTGCCGTACGCTTCCTCGGATGACATGCGGCGATCGATCCGCAAGCGAAGCGGTGACGGCCACGAGAGGCAAAGACTATCCGCGGCTCGCCGGAACGCGCGGACGATTTGTTAGAATGGGTCGGAGTATAACATTCCGATTTGAGCCTATGAAACCTTCCCGCGGCCGTGCGCCGAGCGCTGCGACCCTTGTTGCGACCGCCGCCGTGAGCGCTGCGCTCGCGCTCTTTCCAGGCGCGGCGGCCCTTGCGCAGAAAGCGCCCGCCCCCACCGACGGCACGCCGGAAATCGACGCGTCGATCGCGAACCGGAACTGGACGCGGGCGCTCGCCCAGCTCGACGCGCGCATCGCGTCGAACCCGCGCGACGTGCAGGCGCAGTTCAAGCGCGGCACCGTGCTCGCGCGCCTGAACCGCGACGACGACGCGATCAAGCAGTTCGTCGAGCTGACGCAGGCCTATCCGGAACTGCCGGAACCCTACAACAACCTGGCGGCGCTCTACGCGAAGCACGGCCGCTACGACGAAGCGCGCAGCGCGCTCGTCACGGCGACGCAGGCGAACCCGAACTACGGCCTCGCCTACGAGAATCTGGGCGACCTGTACCTGCGCCTCGCGGCCGAATCGTACAAGCGCGCGCGCTCGCTCGGCCGCACGAGCGGCGCGACCGCGCAGCGCCTCGCGGATCTGCAGAAGATCATCACGCCGCCGAAGGCGAAATCGGCGGCCGCGCCGGCATCGTCCGCGCGCGACTATTCGGAACGGGCGGCAGCGAACGTGACGACGACCACCCTGCCGCTTTCTCCGACGTTCCAGTTCGGCGGCCCGAGCGGTACGCTCGCGATGCCGCCTTACGTCGCACCGTCGCAATAACGCGCTGCGGCGGCCGCGTCTTTCCTTCACCCACCCAGAGGACCGTTATGAAACGTCTGTTGCTGGCGCTCGGCAGCGCCGCCCTCCTCGCGACCGCTCCCGCGTTCGCGCAATCGGCCGCGACGCACCCCGTCGTGCAGCTGAAGACCACGCAGGGCGACATCCGCGTCGAGCTGTATCCGGAGAAGGCGCCGAAGACCGTCGCCAACTTTCTCGATTACGTGAAGGCGGGCCAGTACAACGGCACGATCTTCCATCGCGTGATCAAGGGCTTCATGATCCAGGGCGGCGGCTACAAGACGAATTTCGACGAGAAGCCGACCCGCGCGCCGATCCCGCTCGAGAGCAAGAACGGCCTGAAGAACGCGACGGGCACGATCGCGATGGCGCGCACGAGCGATCCGAACTCGGCGACCGCGCAGTTCTTCATCAACACTGTCGACAACGCGGGCCTCGACTATCCGAATCCGGACGGCAACGGCTACGCGGTGTTCGGCAAGGTCGTGTCGGGCATGGACGTCGTGAAGAAGATCGAAGCCACGTCGACAACGGTGCGCGGCCCGATGCGCGACGTGCCGGAAAAGCCGATCGTGATCGAATCGGCGACGATCGTCTCGAAATAAGCCAGCCCGAACCTCCCGCGCGGCCGCGTCGTCCAGAGCGGCCGCGCGCCGTTTGAACCCTCCCCAATCAAAGGAATCATCATGGTCGAACTGCATACGAACCACGGCGTCATCAAGCTCGAACTCGACGACGCGAAGGCGCCGAAGTCGGTCGAGAACTTCCTCAACTACGTGAAGAAGGGCCACTACGACGGCACGGTCTTCCACCGCGTGATCAACGGCTTCATGATCCAGGGCGGCGGCTTCGAGCCGGGCCTGAAGCAAAAGCCGACCGACGCGCCGATCGACAACGAGGCGAACAACGGCCTGAAGAACGACACGTACACGATCGCGATGGCGCGCACGAACGATCCGCACTCGGCAACCGCGCAGTTCTTCATCAACGTGAACGACAACGACTTCCTGAACCACTCGTCGCCGACGCCGCAGGGCTGGGGCTACGCGGTGTTCGGCAAGGTCGTCGAAGGCCAGGACGTCGTCGACAAGATCAAGGCCGTCAAGACGGGCAGCAAGGGCTTCCATCAGGACGTGCCGAACGACGACGTCGTGATCGAGAAGGCCGTCGTGGTCTGAACGTAGCGTAGAGCGACAAGGCGCCGGGATGCTGCAGGAAACGCCGCCGCGAAGCGTCTTTGCGGGTGTGCCGGGCGAGCGCGGGCTCGCGCACGCGGCACGCCCGTTCCTGTTCGTCTCCGATCTGCACCTGAGCGATGCGATTCCGCGCACGGTCGCCGCGTTCGAGCACTTCGTGCGCGTGACGGCCGACAGCGCGGATTCGGTTTTCATCCTCGGCGACCTGTTCGAATACTGGATCGGCGACGACATCCTCGATCACGATCCGTTCGCGGCCCGTATGGCCGCGCTGCTGCACACGTTCTCCGAGCGCGGCATCGCGCTCTACGTGATGCGCGGCAATCGCGACTTCCTGCTCGGCAAGCGCTTCATGAAGGCGGCGGGCGCGCTCCTGATTCCGGATCCGTCCATCGTCGTCGCGTTCGGCAACCGCATCGCGCTCGCGCACGGCGACGCGCAGTGCACGGCCGACCGCGGTTATCAATGGTTTCGCCGCTTCGCGCGCAACGGCGTCGCACAGCGGCTCTTTCTCGCGTGGCCGTTCGCGTGGCGCCGCGCGCTCGCCGAGCGGATGCGCGCGTCGAGCGAGGCCGGCCGTATGCGTCCCGCATCGCCGCGCTACGATGTGACGCGCAAGGGCATCGCCGCCCTCTTTCGGCGCAGCGGCGCGCGCACGATCATCCACGGCCACACGCACAAGCCGGCGAGGCACGTCGAAGCGGGCGGCGTGCGCTGGGTGCTACCGGACTGGGAACTCGACCACGGACCGCGCCGCGGCGGGTATCTGTGCGTCGATGCACAAGGGATTCGCGCGCTGCCGCTCGATTGAGCATCGCGCGGTCGAATCGGATGGAACGATGGCTCCTCGGCTGTCGGCAACCGCGCGAACGCCGTCACGCAGCGCCAAGCCACGCAGCGCGCTCGCGCTCCGCGTTGGAAACGCGACGAACGATGCCGCAGGCAAGCGCCCAAGGCGCTCCAGGACAAGTGCGCATCGAATGCGATGCCGATGCCTCGTCGCACCCACCCGAGTATTACGGCGCATAACGGAACGCGCGCAGCGAGATCGCACACGCAGCGCGTCGATCACGACACGCTCGGCGCCGCGCACGACTCAGCGCTCGATCGCCTTCCCGTCGAGCGCCTTGCCCTCGAACGCCGCGGACAGGCGACGCAAATCGAGCCGCGCACCGTCCGCCCCCTGCAGCGCGTCCAGATGCGCACCCAGCCGCTCGAGCGCCGCTACGATCTCGTCGACCCGCTGCGCTTCCTTCGCCGCATGATCAATGAGGCCGTGAATCGCAAGTGACATCGGATCGTCGGCGTTCGGCGTGATCCCGTAAGCGCAGAACGCGGTGCGCTCGGGTATGCGCTTCGCATCGGCCGCCATCACGACCCGCGCCGGATTGCCGACTGCCGTGCCGCCTGCCGGCACCGGCTTCACGACGACCGCATTCGAGCCGATCTTCGCCCCCGCACCGATCGTGAAGCCGCCCAGCACCTTCGCGCCGGCGCCGACGATCACACCGCGCTCGAGCGTCGGGTGACGCTTCGCACCGCGCGTGAGCGACGTGCCGCCGAGCGTCACGCCCTGGTAGATCGTGCAGTCGTCGCCGACGACAGCCGTCTCGCCGATCACGACGCCCATCCCGTGATCGATGAATACGCGCCGGCCGAGCGTCGCGCCCGGGTGGATCTCGATGCCGGTCAGGAAGCGGCCGATCTGCGACACGAACCGGCCGAGCCAGCGCCAGTCCGAGCGCCAGCATGCGTGCGAGATCCGATGGAACACGAGCGCGTGCAGCCCCGGATAACACGTGAGCACTTCCCAGGCGCTGCGGGCGGCGGGATCGCGCTCGCGGATCGTGGCGACGTCTTCGCGAAGTCTCGTGAACATGGTGGTGACGATGGAAGAAGAAAACCCGGTGCGCGGCCGCCGGGCGGAGCCCTTATCGTTTCGACAGCTTTGCTTATGACGTGCGCTCGATTGTAGAACGGCCGTCACGAGCGCGCAGCGGCCGCCGCGTTCTCCCTGCGGCGACCGCGGGTATAGCGCGCCGGCGGGCGAGCCGGCGCGTTCCGCCGTCACTCGTCTCGCCCGGCGCCTGCGTCGTCCCCGTCCCCGTCGTCGCCCGCGGCGCCCGCGCGTGCCTCCGCGCCGCCCGCATTCAGCAGAATGTGCTTCGCGATCCCGCGGAGGATGTTCACCTCCTCGCGCTCGAGCCCCGTTCGCGCGAATAGCCGCCGCAGCCGCGGCATCAGCTTCTTCGGATTGCGGGGATCGAGGAATTCGAGCGCGATCAGCGCATTCTCCAGATGAACGAACATCCGCTCGATCTCGTCGCTTTGCGCGAGCGTGCCGAGCGCGGCGTCCCGCGGCACGACGGACTCGTCGTCTTCGAGCAGCGCGACGCGCAACTCGTACGCGAGCACTTGCACCGCCTGCGCGAGATTGAGCGAGCTGTACGCGGGGTTCGCCGGAATGTGCGCAATCGCGCTGCAGCGCTCGACATGCTCGTTCGACAGGCCCGTGCGCTCATTGCCGAACACGAGCGCGATGTCGCCCGTTTGCAACTGACGGCAGGCGCTCGCCGCGGCCGCACGCGGCGCGAGCCGCGGCGGCCCGTACTCGCGCGAACGCGCGGTGAGCGCGATCGACCACTGCACGCCGTTCAGCGCATCGGCGATCGTCGGTACGACGTGTGCAGACGCGAGCACGTCGTCGGCGCCGCTCGCCATCGCGAGCGCTTCCGGATCGCTTTGCACGTGCGGCACGCGCGGCGCGACGAGCACGAGGCGTGAAAAGCCCATCGTTTTCAGCGCGCGCGCCGCCGCGCCGACGTTGCCGGGGTGACTCGGCTCGACGAGCACGAAGCGCGTCGACGTAAACCCGCCGCGCGTGGTTCGCGCCGGACGGGATGGGGCCGCGCCGGCAGACGGCGCGTACGGTTTTTGCTGAGATTCCAAGACGTTCATTCGACTAATCGGGATGCCGGTATGGTATCGCCAACTCGCGGACAAACCCACTCGTCCGAACGGCCAATCGAACGGTATACGCTGCCGTTTCGCAAAAAAGCGCCGCGAGTCGGGTAAAATTGCACTCTCGATGCGGCGCCCACGCTGCTTGTTCGGCCCGCACCCCGCTCTTTGCCAATTCGTCTTCCGTCGGCGAAACGCCCGCCTGCCGCCTCATGCGCGCCCGGTGTCGTTTCGCTGGTTCGATCACCACTCACTCGTGGCGGCCTAGCGTCGCCAGCTTCAGGATTCAGGCCCATGCATCCCATGCTCAACATCGCTGTCAAGGCCGCTCGCCGCGCCGGACAGATCATCAATCGCGCATCGCTCGATCTCGATCTGATCGAGATCCGCAAGAAGCAGCAGAACGATTTCGTGACGGAAGTCGACAAGGCAGCGGAAGACGCGATCATCGAAACGCTGAAAACCGCCTACCCGGACCACGCGATCCTCGCCGAGGAATCCGGCGAGTCGGGCAACGCATCCGAATTCCAGTGGATCATCGATCCGCTCGACGGCACGACGAACTTCATCCACGGCTTCCCGTACTACTGCGTGTCGATTGCGCTCGCGCACAAGGGCGTCGTCACGCAAGCGGTGGTCTACGATCCGAACCACAACGACCTTTTCACCGCGACGCGCGGCCGCGGCGCGTATCTGAACGACCGCCGCATCCGCGTGGGACGGCGCGATCGCCTCGCCGACGCGCTGATCGGCACGGGCTTTCCGTTCCGCGAGAAGGACGGCCTCGACGCGTACGCGCGCCTCTTCGCCGACATGACGCAAGCTTGCACAGGGCTGCGCCGCCCGGGCGCGGCCGCACTCGACCTCGCCAACGTCGCGGCGGGCCGTCTCGACGGCTTCTTCGAGCAAGGCATCAACGTATGGGACGTCGCGGCGGGCAGCCTGCTCATCACCGAGGCGGGCGGCCTCGTCGGCAACTACACGGGCGATTCCGACTTCCTGCATCAGCGCGAAATCGTCGCCGCGAACCCGAAAGTCTACGCGCAGATGATCCCGATCCTGAACCGCTACACGCACACGCGGCCGGCGGAGGAATGAGCGGCGTGGTCGCCGCCGCGTGACGCAGGTCGCGGCGGCGACGAGATCCGGCGGCCCGCGGCACTTTCAAGCGCCGCGGGCCGTTTCATTTCCAGGCGTGCGCGAACGCCCCGGCTTGCGCCGCCGACGACGCCCTCCGTCTATTCTGCCTCGCCAGGAAACGCTCACGAGCGCGCTGCATCGCCACAAAGTACCCGACCGGCCAGTGCCCGCCGGCCGGCATGCGACATCGCAACGCGAACTGCAGAAATCGCGCTCGAGCCATCTGCTTCATCGGCCTGCGTTACCGAACGGCAAAACCTCCCATCGATGTGCCCGGCTGGCAATTACTCGCATAAATGTAGAATTGCTTACCCATCAGGAATGCCGAATTGATGAGCGAATACGCATCCTTGTTTCCGTTCAAGTAAGACAGGTTGCCGACGGTGACCTCCATGACCCCGTTCTTGTCGATGAAGAGCTTGCTAATCGTGCCCGACGTGCACAACGTATCCGCGTGCGCATAGGACGAAGCCAGAAGCAAGGTTGAAGCGATAACAGCGATAATCTTTTTCATTTCAATATCCTTAATTAAAAAATGACATTGCGATTGAAATGCTGACTACATAGTCGGCCCTGAACAATTCGTTTTGTCGCGCAGATGAAGCTATGCCGCCGATGGCGCAGCGGCTCGGAAGCTGAGCAAAGCGACGAGAATCAGGGCGTAAAAAAGCCGCAGGTTGCGCAGGATCATCCGCAGGTTGTGGCCAGCGCCGCACAGCACCGCATGAATCGCATCGCCCAACG